>CAMKAP010000096.1 GCA_946410505.1 uncultured Clostridia bacterium | reverse complement strand
AAAAGCTCCAAATGGGGATTTACATGTGCATGAAATCCGGTTGCCTCGCAAGCGGCGAGGATTTCGCACACTCAAATATTACTATAAAGGCGTCAGCTTTTATAGTAATATCTTCGATAAAGGTTTTTTGAGACGGGATCTAAGTATGGTCTGATATTGATCTTGTTTTTCGGAATCAAATCCGATACTTGATTTTTCTGGCGCTGAAAACCGGGCATATTTGCTAATCCATATATAATTTGCAAAGCAGCAAGATGCGCGATCTCATATTGAATATCCCGCGGCAAAATGTCCCGCTCCACGTCCGTCACTCCTTACTCGCAAATCGTGATTTCCGCACTCCCCAAATTCCAACCGTCTGTGGCGCTTACTTTGACCGTGCCGCGCTCGCCCGCACGGATGACAGCCAGCGCGCGTCCGTAATAGGTGGTGAAGCTGCCGGTGTGGTACTGCTCCTCGGTGCATGGGTTAGCACTGCCGAAGGCCAGCAGCTCGCCGCCCTCCACCGTGACCGTCAACTTTCGGTCGGCGTTGGACTCCACAACTCCGTTTGCGCCCTCGATGTTCACCGGGACGTAAACGATCTCGCCGGGTTTGCTCATGGTTTTCTCCGGACGCACAGCTACACCAAAGGTGCCGGAGGCGGAGACAAGCTCACTTCTGCCGGTCTCACGGCCGAAGGCGTCATAGGCCACCGCGGTGACCGTACCGGGGACGTATTTCACTTTGAAGAGCGCCTTGCACTCTTTTACTTTCTTTTTGCCGACGGATTCGCCGTTGATGAACAGTTCCACCTGCGCCTGGTCGGAGTAGACCTCGACCTCAGCCCTGTTGCTCTCACAGCCTGCCCAGCTCCAGGAGAGGATCGCGTTGGTACCGCGCCAGACGGATTTACTGGGGCGCACGCCGGGGTGATTGACCGGGCGCACCGCGATAACGGGACTCTGCTCCAGTCCCCAGACCGTGGAAGCATATTTGCAGCTGCCGTCCGGGATTCCGAGAATGTCAATGACGCCCGCACCTGCGAGAATCCACGGATATGGACGGTTGAAGGGCATGCCGCCGGTATAGCTCCACGCCCCGATCCCGGCTTCACCCAGATAATCCCAACTCGTCCACATGAAGTCCCCCACCAGATAGGGATACTTCTTCACCATCTGCCAGTTCTTCCAGATATCCTGCGGGAAGGTCTCCGAGCCGAAAACAACGCGGTTCGGGTGCGCCTTCTCCTCCAGCGGATAGCGGCCGGAGCCGTAGTTATACCCCGCGATGTCCAAAGAATCGAGGAAAGGCGTGGTCAGCGCATCCACCTTCTTGGAGTTTCCGGCCTTGTTCATGCCGGAGCCGACAAAGGAGGCCATGATGTTGAACATGAGGGAAGCGTTTTGTCCTTTCTTCTCTTTCTCGCCTTCTCCGCTTCCGTTTTTTTGCTCGCCGTCCTGATAGATCCCGCTGCCCTTGGCATAGCGGGACATGATCATCAGGTTCGTCCCGCAGGTCACAGGGCGGGAGGCGTCGAGCTTGTGGCAAAGCTCGACCATTTTTCTGCCGTAGTCGAGGCCCTTTGCCTCAGACGGCTCGCCGACCTCGTTGCCGATGGAGTAGAGAATGACGGAGGGGTGGTTGAAGTCCCGCTCCACCATGGAGGTAACGTCCAATTCCCAGCAATTCTCAAAATCGCAGCCGTAGTCATGGGGGGTTTTGCGGTTGTACCACATGTCGAAGGTCTCGTCCATGACGTACAGTCCGTATTTATCGCAGGCGTCAAGCAGCGCTTTGGAGGCGGGGTTGTGAGAGGAACGAATGGCGTTGAAGCCGTTTTCCTTGAGGATGCGTACCCGGCGCTCCTCACTTTCGGCATAAGTGGCCGCGCCGAGGATACCGCTGTCGTGGTGGACGCAGCCGCCGCGCAGCAGCGTCTCCTTGCCGTTGATGAGCAGGCCCTTATTGCTCCATTCGATCTTACGGATACCAAAGGGGATCTCCGTGCTGTCGCCCTTACCCGCCGTGATTGTTGCGGTGTAGAGATAGGGCGTCTCATCGCTCCAGAGCTTGGCGTTCGGAATTGTCAGCTCAAAGCTCGTACCCTCGCCCGTGACGCCATCCACCTCCGCCTTGATAGAGACAGGAGACTCGATCTTGATTACCGCCGGGTCAACGGACACGGTGCTGATCTTCACACACTCGGGGCGCAGGCCGCCTTTTTCGCAGACGTGCAGCCATACCGGGCGGTAGATACCGGAGCCGGAATACCAGCGGGAGTTGGGGAGCTTGCTGTTATCTGCGAGGACGGTCAGCGTGTTTTCCTCGCCGATGTTCAATTCGTCCAGCTCTACGAAAAAGCCGGTATAGCCGTAGGGGTGAAAGCAAAGCTCTTTGCCGTTCAGACTGACAGTCGCGTTTTTATACACGCCCTCGAACTCCACAAGGACGTCCTTGTCTTCCCACTCCTTCAGAGCGGTGAAGGTTTTTTCATAGGTATAGACGCCGCCGGGGAAATACCCATGTCCGCCGTTGGACACGTCCGCGCCGCGCTTTTCTGTGATCTGTGCGTCGTGCGGAAGGGTGACGGCCTGGCCATTGCAGAGCCAGCCGGTGTTAAAAGAAGTGGTTTTCACAGCGTCTCTCCCTTCGTCCGGATGATCTCAGCATAGTAGCGCGCAGAATCCTTGATCGTCCGCTTTTGCGTAGTATAGTCCACATGGATCAGGCCAAAGCGGGGACCGTAGCCACTGCACCACTCAAAGTTGTCCATGATGCTCCAGTGCTGATAGCCCAGCACCGGAATACCCTCATCCACTGCGCGCTTCATGCTGCTGAGGAAATCATGTAGAAATGTCTTACGGATATCATCGTGAACGCATCCGTCCGGCCCTACCTCGTCGGGGTTGGCCATGCCGTTTTCCGTGACCATGAGCGGCAGATGATAGCGCTCCCAATATTGACGGATCGTCCAGTACAGGCACCTTCCGTCGATGACCCAATCCAGCATTGTTTTTGGGAGTTTTTCCGTATCGTAGCCCTTTTTGTTGAGGATCGGATTGGAGGGCTGATAGACGTTGACGCCTACAAAGTCCAGCGGTGCGGAGATGATTTTCAGGTCTTCTGCGCTGAGCTTCCTTCTCAGCATGGGGCTTGCCTTGCCCAGCGCAATGGGATCCATGTACAGCGCGTTGCTGCCCTCGCCCACCTGGGAAAGGAAGGACTTCTCCGCCGCGTCCTGCAGTCCCGCTGTATCTTCGCTGTCGGGGATGTAGGTGGTGGCGGCCATGGCCAGGCCGATCTTCGGCATCGTTATAGCTCTCTCGCGGATGAGTGTCACAGCCTTGCCGTGGGCCAGCAGCATATGCCGCAGGCAGTTTTTATACGAGAAGATCGCATGCTTGAAAGGCGCAAAGCTGCCCATGACGTAGGCCATCATGATAAAAACCGAAGGCTCATTGAAGGTCATCCAGTACTGCACATCTTCAGAGAGCGCATCTACCACAACCTTCACGTATTCCAGATACCAGTCGATGATCTTCGGGTTCTTCCAGCCGCCCTCCTTGTCGGCCCAGACAGGCAGATCCCAATGATACAAGGTCACCAGCGGTTCGATACCTGCAGCCTTGAGTTCAGCAATCAAGTTCTTGTAGAAATCAATCCCCTTGGGGTTGACAACGCCCTTCTCGGGCATCACACGACACCAGGAGACGGAAAAACGATAGCTTTTCAGCCCCAACTCCTTCATCAGCGCCACGTCTTCCCTGTAGCGGTGATAGTGATCACAGGCCACATGGCAGGTCTCGCCATTTTTGATATGCCCTCCGGCCACATCCCAGATGCTGGGGCATTTGCCGTCCTCCAGCCAGGCCCCTTCGATCTGTGCGGCAGCGCTGGCCGCACCCCACAAAAAGTCCTTGGAAAAGCTCATGAATTGCTCCTTTCTGAAAACGGCGACGGAAGGACCCGCCGCCGTATGTTCTTCATTATCGTTTTAGTTTTCCTCTGCTTTGTGCAGACTCTCACGCATCTTGACGCGCACGTCATTGGTGATGGGATAACGCCGCTCAATCAGGTAAGCAATGACGCCCAGCACGAAGGGAATGAGACCCATGATGACAATGAACCAGTTAAGCATGACTGGCATCTGGCTCAGCTCGCCTACGAAGTCGCCGGTCTCGGAGTCGACAACATAACCGATCCCCGCCAGCATGAAGCCGACAACGCTTGCGCCAATGGCGTTCTGTGCTTTGGAAATGAAGCGATTGAGTGCGTTGCAGAGGCCGGAACGGTCTTTGCCGTTTTTATAGATCTCATAGTCCATGATCTCAATATCAACTGTTGAGCCGGGAATATAGCCCATGCCGACAGCCGTGGTGGTGACCGCGGCGCAGATCAGAAACAGCCAGGGCATTTTTCCGAGTACACCGAGAATCTGCAGCAGGAACAGCACGCCGCAGGGAATCGCCTGGGCCAGCAGCAGGATCCGCAGGAATTTCATTGGGTCGCCGATCTTCTTCATGATAGGCGCCGCAATCAGTGTGCCGCCCAGCAGTGGAATAAACATCAGCATGGAAGCAATGCCGGAGTAGAGTGCGTATTTCCCATTATCCACCGTGCCGGTGGTGAGATCGGCGCAAAGACCCCACTTGATGTAATAGAGCATGGTGGCAAAGAGGAAAGTCCAGATAAAGCCGGAGAACAGTGCGGCAGTGACGTTGATGCGAATGGCGTCGTTTTCCTTCAGCAGCTTGAAGATATCTGTGATCTTGACCGACTCTTCTTCCTCACGCTCGGCGTGATGGCGCTCCCGAACCAGGCCGATACCGATGAGGGAAATGACAGAGGTGATGAGGAGCAGACCGACTACCACCAGGCCAAAAGAAGTGTGCATGCTGCCGACCACATTGTTGACCCCTGTGACCATGGCGATCAGCACAGCGGTGACCATACCTGTCATCATGGAGACGATACGGGGTGCGATCAGCAGCTTACCGCGCTCGTTCTGATCCAGCGTCATAGTACGAAAGATCAGGTTTGGCGCGTAAAAGGAGGAGCTCATGTCGTGCAGAAGATAAAAGAAGATGACCCAGATCACAGCGACCACAGGGCTGACACCCTCAGGGATGAAGAACAGAGCGCCGACGCCTACGAGCGCCGTAAGGATCGAGAGAATGATGAAGGGCTTGTATTTGCCGTATTTGCCGACCTTGGCCCGGTCCATGATCCAACCTTCGATGGGATCGTTTACAGCGTCAAAGATGCGGGAGAACAGAAGCACGCTGGAACCGACGACTGCGCCAAAAGCGCCGAGGCCCGCATAGTCTGTGAGGTAGAGCAGGAAAAAAGAGGTCATCAGGGCTGCCGCCATGCCGTCGGTCAGACCCATGGTCGCGGTTCCGAAGTAGTCCCGGAAACCAAGTTTATCCGATTTGTTCATGTGAGTTCCTCCCCGTCAAAGTTTACTGATCTCGGATAGTCGCAGTATAGCAGAAAGGGAATCTCAAAAATACAACAAATTCGCCTCGGCTTCTGTTTATTCGCTTGATTTTTTGCGAAAAGCTGATAAACTGAAATTTGATCGAATTTATGATAGCGCGTATCTGGATCCTGTATTATTTTAGGAGGGAAGAAACATGGAGGGGTTACCCACGGAAGAAAAAATTGCGTTGTTTCGTGAAATGCTTTCCTGCTGCCATATGCTGATGCTTTTAGACTATGACCCCCTTCTGCACCGCGTCGGCTCCAGCACAGACGAGGAGACCACAGCAAACGAACTGTTCTCGCTTTCCCGGATCGGCCTGGAGCTTGAGCGTTTTCTGGCGACCGAGCGGACGCCCGTTTTGTTTGCCAACAGGATCAACATGATGTGGCTCTGCTGCCCGGAAGGATCGGATCATGAGCTTTTTCGCGTCCATGTCCTTGGACCGTTTTTTATGGATGATTATTCTTCCTTCGCCATTGATTCCGGTCTGGCAAATGCCGGAGCGTCCCTGGCTTTGCGGCAAAGCGCCGCAAAACTGGTAAGAAAGCTGCCGATCCTAAGCTGGGCGCGCGTTCAGGAATATGCTCTCATGCTGCACTATCTGATCACCGGGGAAAAGATCCGGCAATCCGCCCTGCGGTTTTTCGGCAGTGGTGGGCTTTCACCAGTGAATGGGAAGGAGATTCCGGTCACAGATACCCACGGCACCTATCTGGCTGAGCAGGAAATGCTGCGCATGGTGCGTGAAGGGGATCTGGAGCTGGTGCGCCATATCGACCGTATGGCCGTGACCGGAACGATGGGGCAACTGGCACAGACTGGCGACGCTCTGCGGCAGATGAAAAACGCGGTACAGGTAAGTGTCACACTCTTCTCCCGCGCAGCCATAGAAGGAGGCCTGAGCCCGGAAACCGCTTACACGCTCTGTGACCGTTATTTTCAAAATGTGGAAGCCGCGAAATCGCTGTCTGAGCTGACGGGTGTTGCAACCACGATGCATCGGGATTTCGTTGAGCGTGTCCATGCCGTCCGTACACAGAAGCTCTCTCGGGAGATCGAGGCGGCATGCAGCTATATCGAGCGTCATCTTGAGGAAGAGCTGAGCATTGCCTCTCTTGCTTCCTACGCCGGATATATGGAATACTATTTCTCCAAAAAATTCAAGCGGGAACTGGGGCTGACGCCTGCGGAGTATATCCGCAAAAAGCGTCTTGAAAAGGCCGCGCTGCTGCTGCGCTCCTCCGATCTGGATGCCCAGCAGATCGCGACCCGGCTGCAGTTTTGTTCCCAGAGTTATTTTACAGACTGTTTCCGGAAGGAATACGGCATATCTCCAACCAAATACCGAAAGGAAGGAAAAGCATGATGGGCGTATTGATCAATCCCCTGAACATTCCCTATCAGTTCCAGCACTACAATAAGCAGGCCTCCCGTGAGGCGGCCGACCCCACGCTGATCTTTTTCAAGGGGCGCTACTATCTCTTCGCCTCTATGTCCGGCGGCTTTTACTACTCCGACGACATGCTCCGTTGGGACTGGCATGAAAACCGGGAGCTGACACCCTTCCGCTATGCTCCGGACGTGCGTCAGGTAGGCGACTGGCTCATTTTCTCGTCCTCCGACCGGGACCCCAGCGCCATCTATCGCAGCAAGGATCCCTTGAACGACGACTTTGAGAAAATCAGCGAACCTTTCCCGTTCTGGGATCCGAACACCTTCCAGGACGAGGACGGCCGGGTTTATTTCTACTGGGGCTGTGCCAACACCACGCCCATCTATGGCCAGGAGTTTGACCCGGAGGCGATGACACCGATTGGGGAAAAGAAGGAACTGATCTTCGGCAATACTGCTGCTCACGGCTGGGAGCGTCCGAACTATCCCGGCAGACCGAAGGAGCAGGGCAAGGAAGGCCTTGCTATGCGGCTCTACCGGCTGTTCATGCGCCTGTCCG
>CAMKAP010000095.1 GCA_946410505.1 uncultured Clostridia bacterium | reverse complement strand
CTTTCCTCTTGCGGAAAGAGAAACGGTTCTTGTACTCCAAAGAGAAAGGACGCTTGCTCAGAAGCTTTTGAGGAAAGCGCAGCCAGAGTCGCCGCCGTCCGAATGTTGGATCGTCTGGTGCGCCCGGGTGTTCGCTGCCGCTATGTTGTGCAGCACGAAAGCTCAGGAATGCACATGCAGGCGGCTCTACGGTTCAGCAGCCAGGGCGCGGCGCGAGCGAAGCGAAGCCATTCCGCGAACGGCGAAGCGCAGAAAGCACGGCGTCCTTAGGAGCGCCCTTTTCTTTCTTACACCGGGCGCGGCGCTGTCTTTCTTTTCGGGCAAGTACCGAAAAGAAAGATAGGGGGGCGCATCTATGCATCTTAGCCTTTGCTGCCACAATGAAACCAAAGAATTATATCTATATTCCTACAAAGCCGCCGCCTTTTCGACGAAAAGGCGGCGGCTTTTGTTCCGTCTCTGCCCTTTCCCTCACTCCGTGGCGGGAGGCAGATTCTCGATATAGATCCAGGAGTCGTGCTTGGGCAGGTAGTTGATGACCACGGGGACGAAGCGCGCCGCAGCCGTGCCGATTCTCACGCTGCCCGCATAGTCCACATCCTGCATGTTGTAGGTAAAGGTATACATGTCCGTGCTGTAATACACGCGGTCAAAGACCTTGAAAAACAGGACGGAATCCTGCCCGTTGCCCTCGTCCGGTCCCACCAGAGCCTTGGCGCTGTTGACATAGATCGACAGCAGCTTTCCCGACGGCCGGTCCGCCAGCTCATTGGCCACATACAGTGCAAAGCCGCAGACCGCATTGATGGGCGTGGGCGTGGTGGACATCTCGGAGGAGTACATGAACTTCATCGGCGCCTGGCCCTTGTTGGTCTCCGGCACCGGATGCATCACGTCCGCCAGCACCACCTCGTCAAAGCCCATGGCATACAGCTCCTCGCAGAGCTCCACGATGTATCGCCGCAGCTCCGCGTTGTAGGGGTCGATCCAGTTGCCGGTCTCGTCGATGTAGTCGGCGCCGTAGTCCGTGCGCAGCGCAAAATTCGTCGCGCGGGAGGCCAGCATCCCATCCACACAGCAGCTGATCTGGGCCACCATCCAGATGTCCTTCTCCTCCATGTTTTTCAGCTCCGTCACCCAGGCGGCGATATTCTCCGTCACGTCGGACTGAAAGTACAGCCCGTAGCTCAGCGCGGCCTCAGACTGGGAGGCCCAGTTGAGCGCGCCGCTGCGCGGCTTCATCTCCAGCAGCAGGGCGTTGCCGTTATTCAGACGGCCGGCCTTCTCCATGAGGTTTTCATAGTTGAGATCCTCGGAGGCGATGTAGATGGCGCGCACAGGGCGGGCGCTTTTGCCGGCAGTGGCCTCCACATGGGAGTAGTCCGGCTGGTCAAACACCAGCTCGGTCTCCACCGTCTCGAAGTCCTTGACCTCATGGCCCAGGCTGTCAATATGGGCGGAGTCCTCCTGCTGCATGCCAGGCAGCAGCACTTCCACGCCGTCCTTGCTGATGAGCGCATACTTCTGCACCGTGTAAAACAGCACCACCGCCAGCACCAGCAGGGCCAGCACGGTCACGAAGGGAACGATCGCATAATTGCGCTTTTTTCGGCTCCCCTTGTAAAATTCCAGATTCTTTGCCAAGCTTTATCCCTCTATCTTCCGAATGCGCCGGATGTGGCGCTCATCATTGGAAAACGGCGTATCCAAAAAGGTGTCCACAATCTTCAGCGCCAGCCCCTCGCCCACGACGCGCCCGCCCAGGGCCAGGATGTTCGCATCGTTGTGCAGGCGGGTGGCCTCGGCAGAAAAGCAGTCCCCGCAGAGGGCCGCCCGGATGCCGGGAACCTTGTTGGCCGTGATGGAGATGCCTATGCCGGTACCGCAGATGAGGATGCCCCTGTCGCAGCTGCCGTCCGCCACCGCCAGAGCCACCGCTCTTCCGTATTCCGGATAGTCGCAGCTCTCTTCGCTGTAGGTGCCGTAGTCCCGGTACTCCAGACCGCGGGCCTCCAGATGCTTCATAATCGCCTGCTTGAGTGCGTAGCCGCCGTGATCACTGCCGATTCCGATCATTATACCGTCCTCCGTGAATGTCATCGTTTCTCTCTGCCGCCAATGCGGCAATTGTATTTTACCACCTGTGAGAGAAAGGTTCAAGGGAAACCTTTTTTGTCGTCTCCCGCTGCGGAAAACTGCATTTTGCATTGCATTTTAAAAAAGCCGGTGTTATAGTAGGGTTACATAACATCGTCTTTGAGAAGGTGTTCTCCCATGCCGAATCCAAAAAACATGCAAACGCTGTATACGCTGCCCGCGCCGCTCTACTGCCCCGGCGCCCCGCTGCGCGTCCTGAGCGGACGGCTTCTGGGGGACGGCACGCTGCTGTACTGTCAGCTCAGCCTGCAGAGCCTCAGCGCAGCGGAGATCCGAAAGGTCACCGTCGGCGTCCAGACACTGGACAAGGACGGCCGGCCCATGGGGCTGGAGCTTCCCCACCGCTATCTGGTGAAAGCGGCGCGCGATGACTGCTTTGGGGACAAGGAGCTGCTCACCCTGCCGCTGGACGGGGCCGCCTCCTTTCGCGCGCGGGTGCTGCGGGTGGACTTTGCCGAAGGAGAGCCCTGGCGGGCCGACGGTGTCTGGGCATCCATGCCCGTCCAGCCCAGTCTGGAGGAGAGCTACGGCGACAAGGAGCTGGCCGAGCAGTTTCGCATCCGCTACGGGCGGGACTGCAAGTGCCGCATCATCACTGTGGAGGATCTGTGGCTGTGTACCTGCGAGGCCGTGAACCGCGAGAGCGAAGCGAGCTGTCACCGCTGCCACCGGGTACGCAGCGCTCTGGAAAACGTCAGCGCTGATGCGCTGCGGGATGAGTCCGAGAGCCGCGCGCGCAAAGAGCCGCTGCGGCTGGCGGAGTCGAAGCGGGAAAACCGGGCGCTCCTGAAAAAGCTGCTGCTGGGCGCCGCCATCGTGCTGCCGATCCTGATCCTCATTCTCGGACTGCTGACCGCCGTACCCCGGGAGCTGGAACGGAAAAATATCTACGAGGGGGCCCAGTGGCTGGCCGGTGTGGGCGAATTTGACGCCGCCCGGGAGGCTTTCGCCTCTCTGGGCGAATACCGGGACAGCCAGGAGATGGCCGGCGTCGGGCTCGATTACATGCACGCCAGCGAGCTGATGCGCCGCGCCCAGCAGGACGACCCCTCCGCCCTGCAGTTGGCCGGACACACCCGCGCCGATCTGGACGACGGCAATTCCGCCGCGACCCTGCTCTACGAGGCGGCCCAAAAGGAATTTGAAGCGCTGGGCGACTACCGAAACAGTGCAGAGCTGGCACAGAAATGCGCCGAGGGCCTGGAAGAGAGTCAAAAGGCGCTGCTCCAGGCCTCCTATGACCGGGCGGCCGCCCTGCTGGACGCCGGTCAGCTGAGCGCGGCGCGGCAGGCCTACCTGGCGCTGGGCGCCGAAGAGGAGGCCAAGGAGCCGGCCTATCGGAAGGCCCAGGCACTGACCGCCTTCATTCAGCGCTATAACATCCGCGGGGTCTATGCCCAGCTGAGTATGGAGCCGGGCGATATGAACCTGTTCTCCATGAGCAAGGACACCGCCCTTACCCTCGGCAGCCAGAGCGTGGCCGATCTGCTCGCAAGCTGCGGGCAGGACCCGGTGGATCTCCAGCTGGAGGACGAACCGGCCCCCGGCATGCTTCCTCTCGATCAGGCGGTGATCGAACTGATCGGGACGCTGGAGGACTACCGCGACAGTGCGGCGATGCTCACCACCATTGCCGACGCCACCGACTACACCCACGAGTTCTTTACCCTTTGCGAAAACGGCGACATCTACGGCGCCTACGAATGGCTGCTGCGCTACGAGGGGGACTTTGAAAACCGTGAGGCCTGGCTGCACGACCTGGAGACCTACATGCCCTACTGCGGCAGCTGGAACCTCTATCTGGGCGATTCCACCGTCATTCCGCTGACACTGGGCCGGGACGGCAAATGCATGTCCTTCCGCTCCCGCGTGCTGCTGCAGAACGGCATGGCCACGCTGCGCCTGACTGACGCCGGCGGCGAATACAGCGTGGACCTCTACGCCGACCAGGGGGCAGATCGTTTTTCCAATGTGGTGGACGAAAACGCCCACTATCTGGTGGTCATCACCAATTCCGGTCACCTTTCCTATCTGCGGTACAGGTCCGGCGGCAAGCTCGTCAGCAGCTGTGAATATGAGCCTGCGCAATGAAACAATCGCGGCCCCGGTTTTTTCCGGGGCCGCGATCCGTATGTAGGATACTCTCTTATCTTCTGCGGTTGCGGGACCTGTGATCGGCATAGAGGCGATTATCCGCGATCCGGCTGTCGGAGTCCTGCATGAACTTCTTCAGCCGATCCTCAAAGTCCTGGTTGCTGCTGGGACCGTCGGCCTCCATCCGCCCTGCGGGCACAGCCTGTGTGGCCGCGGGGGCAGCACGCTCCGGCTCCGAACAGCGCATCGCCGGACGCGGCCGGGGCGCCTGTGCATCCTCCGCCGCACGTTTGAGAGACAGGTTGATTTTGCCGTCGTCGCTGACGCTCAGCACCTTCACCTTCACCGTCTGGCCGACCTGCACATGTTCATGTACATCGCTGACGTAGCTGTTGGCCACCTCGGAGATATGCACCAATCCGCTCTTCCCGCCGGGCAGGGCAACGAAGGCGCCGAACTTGGCGATGCCGGTCACCCTTCCTTCCACAACGCTTCCAATCTCCAGTCCCATACCGTATCCTCTCTGTCTGTAAAATAGAATACCTTTTCTCCCGGGGCCACCATGCCCAGCCGCTCCCAGGCGAGACGGCGCAGCTCCGCCTCCGTCAGCGGACGTTCCAGGCGCTCCGCCAGCTCCCGCTTTTGTGTCAGGAGGGTCTCCTGCCTGGCTGCGAGTTCCTGAGTCAGCGCCTCTGTCCGGCCAAGAAGCCGGTACTCCCTGACAAGACAGCTCATCGAATACAGCAGCAGCGCGATCAACACTGCGCGCAGGATCTGATCCCTGTGTGACATGCTACACTCCGATTCATTAAATATATATCATTTTATCAAATTTTGGAAGTATTTTTTTGACGAAATTTTGCCCTCCAAACCTGTTTTTTTGTACGAATCTATGATATAAACCATGAGAAAAGCTGCTTAAATCGGCACAAAACATATTCCCAGAGCAAAAAGCCCGACAGCATGGACGCGAGCTCCCACATACCAAGGCGCCCGTTCCCCGCCGTCATGGCGTAACAGAAAGCACCCAGGCCGGAGAGCAGAGAGAAGACACCGTCAAATATAGGGGCCGCCCGTCCTGCCCGACGACGCAGCGGACGCAGCAGATCGTACAGCAGTCCGATCGCCGCTCCCAGCAGCAGGGCCGGAAGGAGCGCCGCGGCGCTTCGGTCCCCCGCAAGCGCTCCGCTCATCCGAACAGCCGGCTCCACAGGCTGCGCCCCTCGGCAGGCTCATCGTAGCTCAGCTCCTGCACATGCCCGTGCAGCTCCAGCATCCCGCTGTCCAGATCAATATGTTCGATGTGCAGTTCTCTGCCCCGAACAGTCAGCTCGCCCTGCCCGGTGCGCAGGACCACAAGCCCCTCATCAAAGCCGGAGACATCATCCACACCGGTGATGCTCAGTTTTTCCCTGCCCTCCAGGCTCAGGCCGTGCCAGCGCGCCGGGGCGCGCGGCGTCTCCTCATGCGGCATACGCTCACCCCCGTGAGAGTATATGAAAACCCGCAGGGTCGTATGACCCTGCGGGTTGGTGCTTCGTTTGGACTATGCCTGATTTGGACTTAGTGGCCGTGGCCCTTGTCGGTACCCTTGTCGCCCACGCCGAAATGCAGCTCTTTCATACCTTCCACCTCGTCGCAGATACCCTTGAGCGAGCACACCGAGCAGTCGGTGGGCAGGCCCTCGAGGATGTGCGTCAGGGTGTTGGTGATGTCGTTTGCTTTTTTGGCGGTGTCCTTCATGGCGGCGAAATCGTAGCCCGGGGCGGTGATGAAGATCACCGTGGCGTTGAGGACATTGGGGTCCTTCTTGTAGGCCTTGATATAGCCGTTGCCGATGCCCTGGAAGCTGGCGCCCTTCTTGATGGCCTTCTTGCTGACACGCACCTGCTCCCGGTAGCTCTCGGGGGACATGCGCACCATGTAGCCCTCGGGATAGACGTGGTACTTGGCAAACTCGATGTCCTTGAGGATGCGGTAGACCTGCTCGTCATCGTCGTCCAGGACGCCCACCCGCAGCAGCACGATGCGGGCAAAATCGCAGTCGCCCTTGATGTCCTTCAGGTCCGGGCCGTAGAGCAGGACCTGGTCCTTGCTGACCAGTTCCTCGGAGGAGGTGAAGAGCACGAAGTTTGCCGAGCCCTTACCGGAGGCGCCCAGCTCGAAAGCGGCGTCCTTCTGCAGGACCAGCTCGCTCGAACCGATGTCGTTCCAGCAGGCGCGCTCATTGTAGTCCCAGGCTCTGGGGCTGCCTTTTTCCAGGAGCGCCTTGGTATCGCGGATTAAGGTGTTAAACAGTTCCATATGTTAGAATACCAGGTCTACCTTCTTGCGGTCAAACATGGCGTTGACCTGCTTGTAAGCCCAGCCCAGCACCTTCTGATCCAGGTTCCAGAAATACACCGCGAAAAGCACGGCGACCACGATCCCCAGGACCTTCAGAAGCTTCAGGAGAGCTTTTGCCAATTTAGCCATTAATTGAGATCTCCTTTCGATTATTGGAGTAGCTGTTATTAGGAAATGCCACGGTAAACGGCGATTCGTTCGCTGAGAGCAGATTCCGAGAAAAACGGTGTTCCGGCGATGACGTTTTTCTGCAGGAATACTTTGTGTATTTCAAAGAAAAACGGCGAAGTCGGAGCGCGGTTTTTCCGAAAGATGCCGAAGGCGAACGGATCGGCGTTTGCCGAAATAATTACTTCTTGGCCAGGCCCTTCTGGCGCGCGTACTCGGCAGCGCCCAGAGCGCCCATCAGCTGGGGGTCGGTCTTCAGGTTGATGACCTTCAGCTTCAGCACGTGCTCAATGGCCTCTTTCAGACCGTCGTTCTTCGCGCAGCCGCCCGTCAGCGTGATGCTGTCGGTGGCGCCGGCCTTCTTCGCCATAACGAAGCAGCGCTTGGCTACCGCCATCTCGATGCCCGCGGCGATCTCGTCCGTGGCCTTGCCTTCACCGACCAGGGTGATGACCTCAGACTCGGCGAAAACGGTGCACTGGGCGGTGATGGGGATGACGTTCTTGGCAGTCAGGGACAGCTTCGAGAACTCGGGCAGGCTCAGCTCGAAGGAACGGGCCATGGCCTCGAAGAAGCGGCCGGTACCGGCGGCGCACTTGTCGTTCATGGCGAAGTTCTTCACCGTGCCGTCCGTGTCGATGGAGATGCCCTTGACGTCCTGGCCGCCGATGTCGATGATGGCCTTGACGCTGGGATCGGTCACGTGCACGCCCATGGCGTGGCAGGAAATCTCGGAGATGTTCTCA
>CAMKAP010000094.1 GCA_946410505.1 uncultured Clostridia bacterium | reverse complement strand
CCGGCCGCAACGCAGCTGTTGCGGGTTACCGCATCGGCGGCAAGACCGGCACCAGCGAAAAGGTGAGCCTGGAGGCGCAGACCGGCGTCAAGCAGTATATCGTCTCCTTCATCGGTGTGGCCCCGGCAGATGATCCGCAGATCGCGGTACTGGCTTTTCTGGATACTCCGTCTAATGCTTCCGGCGTGTATGTCAGCGGCGGGCAGATGGCAGCACCGGTTGTGGGCAACATGCTGGCGGATATTCTGCCTTACCTGGGCGTGGAGCCGAGTCTGAGCGAGGAGGAGGCAGCGCGCATGGATGTGCCGACGCCTGTGCTCACGGAGCTGAATCTGCAGGAGGCCAGAGAGCGGGTCAGAGACGCGGGGCTGCGCTGCCGAACCATCGGCAGCGGTGATACGGTGACCGGTCAGCTCCCCGGCGCCGGGCAGAGCATCGCCCGGGGAACAGAGATCATACTTTATCTGGGGGCGGAGCCCTCAACGGATACGGAGATTCTCCCGGACCTGACGGGCATGAGCTATGAGCAGGCCCGCGACACGCTCTCCTACTATGGCCTTTATCTCAGGACGGCAAGCCCGGTGGGCGCGGAGGAGGAACAGAAGGTGGGCGGCCAGAGCGTCGCCGCCGGAACGGCGCTGGATCACGGCAGCGTAATCACCGTGACGCTGATTGACAGCGACGAAACGATGTTGGGGATCTATTGAGTTATGAAACTGAAAGAGATCATTCGGAATATAAAGATCATTCGCTGCACGGCAGATCCGGAGACGGAAATCACCGGCGTGAGCTATGACTCACGCAAGGTGCAGCCAGGAGACCTTTTTGTGGCTGTGCGCGGTTTTTCCTCGGACGGCCACCGTTTTATTCCCATGGCCCGGGAGATGGGCGCTGCGGCGATCCTCTGTGAGGAGATGCCGGAGGAGGAGAGCGGCTGCGTCCAGACGGATGACTGCAGGCTGGGCCTTGCTCTCTGCAGCCGTGACTTCTTTGGCAACCCCGCCTCTGAAATGACCTTGATCGGCATTACCGGCACCAGCGGGAAGACCACCACCAGTTATCTGATGAAGCATATGCTTGAGACAAAGCTGGGAGCCAAGGTCGGCCTGATCGGCACCAACGGCAACTGGATCGGGCAGGAGGAGCTGCATACAGAACACACCACCCCTGAATCCAACGACCTGCAGCGCCTCTTCCGTCGTATGGCGGACGCAGGCTGCAGACATGTGGTGATGGAAGTCTCTTCCCACTCCCTTAGCCTGGACAGGGTAGCGGGCATTCATTTCAATACCGCGGTATACACGAATCTGAGCCAGGACCATCTGGATTTTCACGGCAGCATGGAGGAATACGCAGCCGCCAAACGGCTGCTTTTCAACCGCTGTGACGTGGCCTGCATCAATGTGGACGATCCCTGGGCAAACTTTATGCTTTCGGGTGCCGACTGCCGGATCCTGTCCTACTCTGCCGAACGGCAGGACGCCGATCTGCTGGCGAAGGATATTCGGCTTACCGCCTCCGGCGTCCGCTTTACGGCGGTTCACGGGCCCGAGTCTGCGGAGACCTTCCTGGGAATCCCCGGGAGCTTCTCGGTGAATAACGCTCTCGCCGTAATGGCTGCGGGCCTCACGCTGGGGTTCTCTCTTGCCGAGTGTGCGGATGCCCTGCGGGATGCCAGGGGCGTCAAGGGGCGGCTGGAACTGGTACCCACCGATGGGGACAGCACTGTGCTTATCGACTACTGTCACAAGCCCGACGCGCTGGAAAAGGTGCTGCAGAGTCTGCGGCCTGTGACGCGCGGACGGCTGATCGTGCTTTTTGGCTGCGGCGGAGATCGGGACCGTCTCAAGCGGCCTATCATGGGCCGGATCGCTGCCGAGAATGCGGATCTTGTGGTTGTCACCAGTGACAATCCCCGCACCGAGGAGCCCATGGCCATTATTGAGGAGATCCTGGCCGGAATGCAGGGGAGTGCCACGCCGACTCAGGTGATTTGTGACCGGGTGGAAGCCATCGGCTGGGCTATTGACAATATGCTGCCCGGTGATGTATTATTGCTTGCCGGCAAGGGTCACGAGGACTATCAGGTGGTTGGCCACGAGAAGCACCACATGGATGAGCGGGAGATCGTTGCCGACGTTTTGATGAGACGACAGAGCTGATGGAGATAGAGCGATGACGATAAAGCTGATGTGCGCGTTTGCGCTGGCCTTCCTGTTTGCGACGGCTTTCGGGAAGTATTATATTCCCTGGCTGCAGAAGCAGAAGGCCGGGCAGGAGATCAAGGAAAACGGCCCCACCTGGCACAACAGCAAGGCCGGCACTCCCACCATGGGCGGCCTCATGTTTATCCTGGCGACGGCTTTTGTCTGTCTGACCGTGGGCTTCCCGGGCATGTTGCACGGGGAGTTTGTCCACATCTTTGTGCTGCTTTTTGCCTGCGTTTTCGGCGCCATCGGCTTTCTTGACGACTGGCAGAAGATCCGCCGCCATCAGAATACCGGCCTTTCCGCAAGAGCAAAGTTTCTGCTGCAGCTGGCCGCGGCGCTGGTCTTTGTGCTGCTGATGCGGCATATCGGGTATCTGCGGCCCAATCTATACGTACCTTTCTCCGGGCGTACCATCCATATGCCGGAATGGCTCTACTTTGCCTTTGCCGCCTTCGTGATCGTGGGCACGGTCAATGCCGTCAACATCACAGACGGCGTGGACGGGCTCGCCACCGGTACCTCGATCCCCGTGTGCCTGTTCTTTGTGTTCCTGAGCTTTGCCTGGGGCCGGGAATATCTGCAGCTTGGCATCTTCGCCTCCGGCCTGGTGGGCGGTCTGCTGGGCTTTCTCGTCTATAACTTCAATCCGGCCAAGGTCTTTATGGGCGATACCGGATCACTGTTTCTCGGCGGCGCTGTCGCTGCGCTGGCATTTGCCTATGATATTCCGCTGATCCTCATCACCCTTGGGATCATCTACATCATCGAGACGCTCTCCGACATCATCCAGGTCGGCTACTTCAAGCTCTCCCACGGCAAGCGGGTCTTCCGCATGGCACCCTTCCACCACCATCTGGAGATGGGCGGATGGACGGGAAAAAAGTGGAAAGAGAAAGAACTTTTTATCCTTTTTACCGGCATATCTCTGGTCTTCGCGATCATATCCTTTATTGGGGTCTATTCCCGTTATATGTGAGGATAGTGCATCTATGCAAGTCGGGGAGGTGGTTGTTTGCGCTATGACGGCGCCCGCCTCGCCGACTTTTCCGCATCGGAGACAGATACAAACGGGAGAGGCAGGATGGACCTGAGCTTTCTGCTGCTGGTGCTCGGCCTGCTGATCCTGGGCGTGCTGATGGTGCTGTCTGCGAGCTTTCCCCGGGCCTTTTACGATCCCGGCCGCGTCACCGGCGGCAATGCTGCCTACTACTTTGTGCGGCAGCTGATCTTTGCCCTGCTGGGGATCGCTGTGATGTGGCTTGCCTCCCGGCTCCCCATGGGCTTTTATAGGCGTTATGCCTTTCCGTTTCTGCTCCTCACCCTTGTGCTGCTGGCCCTTGTGCCGATCATCGGGGTGAAGGCCAACGGCTCGCGCCGCTGGCTGGGTGTGGGCGGGCTGACGCTGCAGCCCTCGGAGCTGGCAAAGCTCGCGGTGATCCTGTCCTTTTCCGTGCTCATCTGCCGCTACCGGGAGCGGATGCGCACAATCCGCTATGGGATCGCACCGTTTCTGGGCATCCTCGGGTGCGTGGTGGGCCTGCTGGTGCTGGAGCCGCATTTCTCGGCTTCCATCATCATCCTCGCCGTCGGTGCCGTTATGCTTTTTCTCGGCGGCGTGGGGATCGGCTGGTTTGCGGCAGCCTTCGGGGCGGCCGGCGGCGGGCTTCTGGTTCTGCTGACCTTTTTTCCCTATGCGTCTTCCCGCATCATGACCTGGAGGGATCCTTTCTCCAGTTCTTCAGATGAGGGCTATCAGATCGTTCAGTCTCTCTATACCATCGGGTCAGGCGGCCTGTGCGGGCTGGGACTCGGCGGAAGCCGTCAGAAGTATCTGTATCTGCCCGAGGAGCACAATGACTTTATCTTTTCCGTCTGCTGCGAGGAGCTGGGCTTTCTCGGCGCGGCAATGATTTTGCTCCTCTTTGCCATGCTGATCCTGCGGGGTTACTGGATCGCTCTGCACTGCCGCAGCCGCTTTTCGTTTCTGGTCTGCGCCGGAATCACGACGCTGCTGGCGATCCAGGTCTTTCTCAATGTGGCAGTGGTGACCAATCTGCTGCCCTGCACCGGGATCTCGCTCCCATTTTTCAGCTATGGCGGAACGGCACTGCTTATTCAGCTGGGGGAGATGGGGATCGTGCTCAGCGCCTCCAGAGAGATTCTGGAAACATAACTTAGGAGAGAGAAAATATGAGATTTATCTTTACCTGCGGCGGGACGGCCGGACACGTGAACCCGGCGCTGGCTGTGGCCGGGCGCCTGCGGGAGATGATGCCTGACACCGAGATCCTTTTCCTCGGCGCCGAGGGCAAGATGGAGATGGAGCTTGTTCCCCGCGCGGGCTATGAGATCCTGCCTCTGCATATTACGAACATTGCCCGGGGCAAGAGTCTCGAGGCGCTGGCGCATAATCTGGACACCGTGAAAAATGTGATTTCGTCCGAACGGGAAGCGAGACGCATCATCCGGGATTTCCGGCCGGACGCGGTGATCGGGACCGGCGGTTATGTGTGCTATCCGGTGCTGATGGCAGCATCCAAGCTGCATATCCCGACGCTGGTCCACGAGAGCAACGCTCTTCCCGGCCTCACCACGAGGCTCCTGGCAAAGCATGTGGACAGCATCATGGTGGGTTTTGAGGAAAGCCGGAAGCATTATCCGGAGCCGGAAAAGGTCAGCGTCACGGGGACGCCGGTGCGGGGAGATTTTTCCGCCTATACCAGGGACAGCGCAAAAAAAGAACTGGGGCTTCCGTCGGATCTTCCGCTGGTGGTATCCGTTTGGGGTTCTCTCGGCTCCGGTCATATGAACGGGATCATGCTGGAGCTTCTGCCGCTGCTTGAGGGGCAGAAGGATTTCCGTCTTCTCCACGCGATTGGCAACAGAGATTACGCGGAGGTCAGCCGCAGGCTTGCCGGGACAGCGCTGCGGCCTGAGAACTGCGGCACCGAGCTGCGGGAGTATATCTACGATATGCCCCGGGTGATGGCCGCGGCGGACCTGATCCTCTGCCGGGCCGGCGCCTCCACGCTGGCGGAGCTGACCTATCTTGGAAAACCTTCTCTGATCGTGCCTTCCCCCAATGTGACTGACAATCACCAGGAGAAAAACGCCCGTGTACTGGAGCGAGCAGGCGGCGCAAAGGTGTTTCTGGAGGGCGAATTTGACGCAGCCTCACTCCTGACCGAGGTGCGTGCTCTTCTTGCCGACAGAGAGACCCTGGATGCCATGGGGAGCGCTATGGCCTCGCTGGCCGTACCGGAAGCAACCGACCGGATCTGTGACAGAATCCTGGAGCTTTGCCGAAAGAACTGAACAAAACGAAACTCCCGTGCATAGGATGGCCTGATTCCATGCACGGGGGTTTTTATGTGCCGACGGAGATTGGTTCAAAACCACGCTATCCCGGCCATGACAGCTGCTTGCTTGCCTTGTCTGCCCCCAATCCTGTAATGGTCATCGGATGGCGAAATCAATCGAGAATTCGATTGATTTCGCTGCCAAACGACAAGTTTGGTAATAAATGATTCTAATAATCATTCGCCCGATGCTCATTGCAATGAGTATATGGCAAAACAGCCATGCTGTTTTGCTGCGCAGCAAAACTGCGCGGCGAAAAGCTTTTTGGCTTTTCGCTAACCTATAATCATTATGATTCTAAGCGGGGGACAATACCATGGACATTTGGCATATTCATGGCGGTAAGCGTCTGGAAGGAAGTCTCCGAATTCAGGGCTCGAAGAATGCATCACTCCCGATTCTGGCGGCGTCGATCCTCCGTCCGCTTCACTGCGAGCTGATGCAGGTCCCACGACTGTCGGATGTGGATGCCGCTCTTTCCATCCTGCAGAGTCTGGGCTGCAGAGCCCTCCGGCAGGAGGAGGGGATTTACATAGATTCCACGGATCTCTCCTGCTGTGCGATCCCGCATTCTTTGATGGAGCAGATGCGCTCCTCCGTGATCTTTATGGGGGCGCTGCTGGCCCGATGCGGAGAAGCATGGCTGAGCATGCCCGGCGGATGCAAACTTGGGAAGCGCCCCATTGATTTGCACCTTTCCGCATTGCGCAGCCTGGGCGCGGAAATCGAAACAGAAAACGGAAGCCTGCACTGCAGAGCACAGAAGCTGCGCGGCACGGAGATCGAACTGCCGTTTCCAAGCGTTGGGGCCACGGAAAATGTCATGCTTGCCGCCTGCGGCGCAAAAGGGGAGACTGTGATCCGCGGTGCCGCCCGGGAACCGGAGATCGTGGCGCTGCAGGCTTTTTTGCGAGCCATGGGCGCCGAAATTGAGGGCGCGGGCAGCTCCTGCATCCGCATCGACGGCATGAAGCCTGTAAAGTCGCTGCGCTTTGCCGTCGGCGCGGACCGGATCGCTGCCGCCACCTTTGCCTGCGCTGCCGCCTGCTGCGGAGGGGACGTGGAGCTGTGCGGCATAGATGCACGGCAAATTTCTGCACTTCTGCACTTCCTAAATGCGGCAGGCTGTGATATAATTAAATATAACGGTGTTCTCAGAATTCGCGCACAGGGCAGACTTACTGCTGTAGGCCCTGTAGTCACGGAACCGTACCCCGGTTTCCCGACTGATGCCCAGCCGCTGTTGATGGCGGCGATGCTCCGGGCCCGGGGAAGGACGCTCATCCGGGAGACGATCTTTGAACGGCGTTTTCGGCAGGTTCCGGAGCTCTGTCGTCTCGGCGCCCGGATCCTTACAGAAGGGCAGACGGCGGAGATCCTCGGCGTTGAGGCGCTGCACGGAGCAGCGCTTTGCGCGACGGATCTGCGCGGCGGGGCGGCCATGATTCTGGCCGCTCTCTCGGCAGAAGGGGAGAGTACGGTGCTCGACGAGGGTCACGTTCGCCGCGGCTATGAGGATCTGGAGCTGTGCCTGGAAAGCCTGGGCGCGGATATTTTATTGGAAAGCTGAATATTCCAAAGGCAAAGGAGAAAGTGATGGCATCCACGCTTCACAACAATCAGCCGCCCGCCGACAAGCGCAGCGGTTATATGAAGCCCCGGCGGCGCAGCAGCTTCAGCGCTCCGGTGGTGTTCGTCCTGGTCGTTCTGGGCATCATCTTTGTGATGAGTCTGCTGTTTCGCGTGTCTGTAATTCAGGTGGAGGGCAACGTCCACTATACGGATGAGGAAATCATCCGCGCCATCGACATTGAGCCCGGCGACAACCTGTTCTTCTTCAACCGTTTCGCGGCTTTCGCCCGTGTGTATTCAAAGCTCCCTTACATTGAAAACGGCTCTGTAGAGCGGCAGCTTCCCAACAAGGTCATCATCACGGTGGAGGAGACCACGGCGCTGGCCTA
>CAMKAP010000093.1 GCA_946410505.1 uncultured Clostridia bacterium | reverse complement strand
CATAGGCGATGGTCTCGGCCCAGCCGGTGATGGCGGTCAGCGGGGTGCGCAGCTCGTGGGATACCTGGGAGATGAAATCGGTCCTGGCCTTGTCGGCCTGGGCGACCTTCAGGGACATGTCGTTGATCTGGTCGGTCAGCCGGCCGATCTCGTCGTCGCCTCCGGCCTCGATCTGGCTGCCGTAGCTGCCCTGGGCGATATGCTCGGCAAAGCGCGTCAGCCGCACCAGCGGGTCGGAGACATAGCGCCAGAACCAGAGGATCACCAGAATGATGTACATGCACACGATCACCAGCACGGCGATGGCCGTGTACAGGTAGTGCCGTGTGATCAGCCAGACCGCCAGCAGCAGCAGCGCAAGGCACGCCACGCCCGAGATCATCAGCTGCAGCTTTAAACTTTTGAACATTTCATAATCCTACCTTATAGTACAGAAACAAAGCCCAGCGCAGCGGGTTTGTTTCTGCGAGGAAAAACAAGCGAGGCGGTCATGGCAGTGGTCGTCAGGCCGCTGCCTGACCTCTCTCACTTGTTTTGACGTTAGTATCCCCACTTATACCCGTAGCCCCAGACCGTGGTCAGATACTCGGGCTCGGTGGGGTCGGATTCGATCTTGATGCGCAGACGGCGGATGTTCACGTCAACGGTCTTGAGCTCACCGGAGAAGTCCTTGCCCCAGACGGCGGAGAGAATGTCCTCGCGGCTCATGGCCTTGCCGGGGTTTTCCATGAAGAGCTTCATCAGCAGATACTCGATCTGGGTGAGCTTGAGACGCTGGCCGTTTTTCTCCAGCGTGCGGTTGCGGGTGTTGAGCAGGAAGGGGCCGCTCACGATCTCGGTGTTGGCCTTGTCGTCCTCATCCACCCCAAGACGGCGGACCAGCGCGTCCACGCGGGCGGTGAGCTCGGCGGGAGAGAAGGGCTTGGTCACATAATCGTCCGCACCGGTCATCAGACCGGTCACCTTGTCGATCTCCTGGCTCTTGGCGGTGAGCATGATGATGCCCATCTTGGAGCCGGAGGCGCGGATGCGGCGGCAGACCTCAAAGCCGTCGATGTCCGGCTCGGGCAGCATCACATCCAGCAGCGCCAGACAGATATCCGGGTTGACCTTGAGCTTCTCCAGCGCCTCGCTGCCGGTCTCGGCCTCGATGGGCTCGTAGCCGCTGCGGCGCAGGTTGATGACGACGAAGCTGCGGATATTGGCCTCGTCCTCCAGAACAAGGATCTTCTTCATCTATATTACCTCCTCCTGCGGGTACCAGGTTGCATTTTGACAAGTAATTATATCATAGCTTTTACAAAAATGGTAGCCGGAGACGCAAAAAAGTTTTCAAACATATTGCATAAAAATGACGTGTTATGTAAATCACCTGTTTCCCTGATGAAACAAGGCGAGCTTGTTGATATTTTGAAAAGAAACTGATAAAATATTTCCATGTGCAATCATTTCAACTCGGTACTCGGCATCCTGGCCCATGTGGACGCGGGCAAGACCACGCTCTGCGAGGCGATGCTGTACCTTTCGGGAAAACTGAAAAAGCTGGGGCGCGTGGACCATCGGGACAGCTTTCTGGATACCCACAGCCTGGAGCGGGCCAGAGGCATCACCATCTTCTCCAAGCAGGCTCAGATGGCGCTTGGCGGCAGGGCGCTGACGCTGCTGGACACGCCGGGGCATGTGGATTTCTCGGCGGAGACGGAGCGCACGCTCTCGGTGCTCGACTGCGCGCTGCTGGTCATCAGCGGCACGGACGGCGTCCAGGCCCATACCGAGACGCTCTGGCGGCTGCTGCGGCGCTACCGGGTACCCTGCTTTGTGTTCGTAACAAAGATGGATCTGGGCGGCAGCGACGAGGAGCGCATCATGGACGAGCTGCGCCGCCGGCTGGGCGAGGGCTGTCTGAACTTTACACACCCGGCGCCCGACCAGGAGGAGCGCCTTGCCATGTGCAGCGAGGCCGCCATGGACCGTTATCTGGCAAACGGCGCGCTCACGGACGCGGACCTGCGGGGCATGATCGACAGGCGGGAGCTCTTCCCCTGCTTTTTCGGCTCCGGCCTGCGCCTGCAGGGCGTGGAGGAGCTGCTGGATGCGCTGACGCGCCTGCGCCCGGCGGCGGAAAGACGGGAGATCTTCGGCGCCCGGGTGTTCAAAATCTCCCGGGATCCGCAGGGCAAGCGCCTGACCTGGCTCAAAATCACCGGCGGCACGCTCCGGCCTCGCACGTCCCTGCGCTATCGCGGGGAGGACGGGGAAATCTACGAGGAGAAGATCACCCAGCTTCGGCTCTATTCGGGCGAGAAGTTTGAAGCGCCGGAGGAGATGGTTCAGGGGCAGATCTGTGCCATCACAGGCCTCACGGCGAGTTACCCGGGCCTGGGCCTGGGGGCTGAGCCGGACGCGGCGCCCCCGCTGCTGGAGCCGGTGCTGAGCTACCGGCTGCTGCTGCCGGAGGGATGTGACCCCATGACGCTGCTGCCGAAGCTGCGGCAGCTGGACGAGGAGGACCCGCAGCTGCACGTGCTGTGGAACGAGCGATTGGGCGAGATCTCTGTGCAGCTCATGGGCCGTGTGCAGGCCGAGATCTTTCAGAGCCTTGTCCGGGACCGCTTCGGTGTGGAGCTGGCGCTGGACGCGGGGCATATCCTCTACCGGGAGACGATCGCCGACACGGTGGAGGGCGTGGGACACTTTGAGCCTCTGCGGCATTATGCGGAGGTGCATCTGCTTCTGGAGCCGCTGCCCCAGGGGAGCGGGCTCAGGCTGGAATCCTCCGTCAGCGAGGATGTGCTGGACCGCAACTGGCAGCGCCTGATCCTGTCGCATCTTGCCGAGCGGCAGCACCCGGGCGTTCTGACGGGAAGCCCCGTCACGGATATGAAGATCACGCTGTGCGCAGGCCGCGCCCACCTCAAGCACACCGAGGGCGGGGACTTTCGCCAGGCCACCTACCGCGCGCTTCGGCAGGGGCTGATGCAGGCGAAATCCGTTCTGCTGGAGCCCTGGTACGCCTTCACCATGGAAGTGCCGCCGGAGCAGATCGGCCGCGCCATCAGCGACGTGCGGGCCATGAGCGGCGTCTTCGATTCTCCGGAGGATGCCGGGGATATGCTGGCTCTCCGGGGCAGCGCCCCCGTCTCGGAGATGAACACCTATATGGAGGAGCTCATCTCCTACACGCGCGGCCGGGGCAGGCTGAGCCTGCGCCCGGAGGGCTACCGGCCCTGCCACGAGCAGGAGAAAGTGGTCGCCGCCATGGGCTATGACCCCATGAGCGATACCGATAATCCGGCAGACTCGGTGTTCTGCGCCCACGGCGCCGGCTTCAACGTCCGCTGGGACCAGGTGCCCGCGTATATGCATCTGGAGAGCTGCCTGAAAAAGCAGGAATCGCCCGATCCGGTCCCCGCCGCCCGCCGCACTATGAGCATCGACGAGCGGGAGCTGGAGGAGATCATGGAGCGGGAATTCGGCCCCATCCGGCGGCCGGAATACCGCCCGGCACAGCGCAATGAAGCGCCTCCCCCGGCGGCAGCACCGCGGAAAAAACAGTATATCATCGTGGACGGCTACAACCTGATCTTCGCCTGGGAGGAGCTCAAAAAACTCGCGGAGGAGCGGCTGGATCTGGCCCGCGGAAAACTGATGGACATGCTCTCCAGCTACTGCGGATTCACAAAGGCGGAGCTGGTGCTGGTGTTCGACGGCTTCCGCACACCGGGCAATCCCGGCGAGCGCGGCGAGTACCACAACATCCATGTGGCCTATACCGGTGAAAACGAGACCGGCGACGCTTTTATTGAGCACCTTGCGGATGAGATCGGCAGAAACTACGACGTGCGCGTCGTCACCAGCGACAACCTGATCCGCCTCTCCGCCCTGCGCTCCGGCGTGCTGCGCACCGGGTCCAAAGAATTCTCCGTGGAGGTGCGGGGCGTGCTGGAGCAGATCAAAGCGGTTCTCCGGCAGAGCAATCAAAACGCCCACACGACGAAACTGAAAGATGGAAAACAATGAACTTTTAAAACGCGCGGAGGATCTGCGCGAGCGCTGCCAGCGCAGCGGGACCGTGACCCACACGGGCTTTCTCACACCCGCCGAGCGCTATGCGATCGAACAGTGGGCCAGACACGCCCCGGACTGCACCGCCGTCTTTGACGGCGGGCGGCCCGAGTGCGAGAGGACAGTCTGCTTCTTCCTGCCGGAGTACCTGGATCCCGAATACTTCGACGCTTCCGAAGAGCTCCGCGCCATCCGCATCACCGCCCACTTCGGCATGCCCGGTCACAGGGACTACATGGGCGCGCTGCTGGCGATGGGCATCGGCCGCGAATGGCTGGGTGACATCTTGGTAAACGAAAATGTCGCATACATCTTCTGCCTGCCCAGTGTGCAGCGTCATCTGCTCGGCATCGAAAAAGTGGGCCGCTGCGGTGTTACGGCGGAGGAGACCGTGCTCTCTTCCGTTCCGGCGCCGGAACGGAAGGTGCAGCAAAAGAGCTTTTCGGTGCAGTCGCTGCGGCTGGATGCGGTGGTGGGCGGGATGTTCAATCTTTCCCGCACGGAGGCTGCCCGCCAGATCTCCGCCGGCAATGTCAGTATAAACTATCAGGAGTCCCTTAAAACGGACTTTGCCGTAAAAGACGGCGATATTGTTTCGCTCCGCGGCGCGGGCAAGGGCTGCGTCACCGGCACGGGCGGCACCTCTCGCAAGGGACGGCTGTTCGTGTATGCGGAGATATATAAATAAGAGGAGAAAAAAATAATGAGAGCTTACGAGAGACTGGTGAAGTACGTGCAGGTGCACACCGCGAGCATTGAGGACCTGAGTAAAACGCCCAGCACCGAGCGGCAGTTCGACCTGAGCCGGCAGCTTGCGGAGGAGATGACGGCACTCGGCATGGAGGGCGTTTATGTGGACGAGCATGCCTATACCTACGGCTATCTGCCCGCGGCGCCCGGCTGTGAGGACTGGCCGAAAATCGGCTTCAACGCCCATCTGGACACGATCCCCGATTTTTCCGGTGAAAACGTCAGGCCCACGCTGCATGAAGCCTATGACGGCGGGGACGTGGCCCTGGGGGAGAGCGGGCGCGTTCTCTCCGTGAAGGACTTTCCGCATCTGCCCTCGCTGAAGGGCAAGACCCTCATCACCACCGACGGGACCACGGTGCTGGGCGCGGACGACAAGGCGGGCATCGCCGAGATCATGACCCTGTGCGAGCGGCTCGTCGCCGAAAAACGCCCCCATGGGCGCGTGGCGGTCTGCTTCAGCCCCGATGAGGAGGTGGGCCACGGCGCGGCGCTGATGGATCTGGAGCGCCTGGATGCGGACTTCGCCTATACTGTGGACGGCGGAGAGCCGAATACCATCAATTTTGAGACTTTCAACGCTTCCAGCGCCATCTGGGAGATCCACGGCTTCAACGTCCACCCGGGCAGCGCCAAGGACACCATGATCAACGCAAGCCTGGTTGCCATGGAAATCAATGCCCTCCTGCCCGCGGCCGAGCGGCCGGAGCACACCGAGGGCTACGAGGGCTTTTACCATCTGACCGATATGCACGGCGATGTGGCGAAGGCCACCCTCGGCTACATCATCCGTGACCACGACGCAGCCTCTTTCGCCGCCCGGGAGCGGACCATGCGGCAGATCGAGAAGTTTATCAACGAAAAATACGTCGCCGGCACCGCAAAGCTCACGCTGCGCGCCTCCTACCGCAACATGGCCGAGAAGCTCTGCGAGCGTATGGACATTGTGGAGCGGGCCGAGCGCGCCATCGAAAAGGCCGGGCTTTCACCGCTGCGCGTCCCTGTCCGCGGCGGCACTGACGGCTCCCAGCTCTCCTTCCGCGGCCTGCTGTGCCCGAACCTCGGCACCGGCGGCTATGCCTGCCACGGCCCCTATGAGCATATCGCCGCCGAGGATATGGATACCGTGGTGGAAATCCTGCTCAACATCGTCAGCACGGAGAAATAAACGATACATAATATAGTTTACAATATTATAGTTAACATAATCTACAATTTGCCGATAAACTGAAAAAACGAAGGAAGCCCCTTCCGCTTTTCGCGCCCATGTGGTACAATCTTAAAAAAATGCGCATCCGCGCTGACGAGATAAGGGATGATAAGCATGGATACAATCAAGCACAGCTATTTGGATGATACCTTGACGATTTTTCTTTCCGGACGGGTGGATTCTGCCAATGCCGCCGAGACGGAGCATGCGATTCTGGCGATTCGCGCCTCTCAGCCCTGCAAGCGTCTGGTGCTGGATCTGGCGGATCTGGAGTATATTTCCAGCGCCGGTCTGCGCGTGATCCTCCGCTGCAAAAAGAGCGTGAAGGATACGATGCTCACCAACGTCTCATCGGAGGTCTATGAGATCCTGGACATGACCGGTTTTACTGAGATGATGGAGGTGCAGAAGGCCTATCGTCTGCTCTCTGTGGAGGGCTGTGAGATGATCGGCAAGGGCGCCAACGGCGCTGTATACCGCATCGACCGGGACACCATTGTGAAGGTTTATCTGAACCCTGATTCCCTGCCCGAGATCCAGCGCGAGCGGGAGCTTGCCCGCACCGCCTTCGTGCTGGGCGTACCCACCGCGATCCCCTATGACGTGGTTCGCATCGAGGGGGGCGGCTACGGCTCGGTGTTTGAGCTGCTCAACGCCGCGAGCCTCGCGCAGCTGCTCACGGCGGGAAAAATGGACGTGGACGAAGCGGCGAAAATCAGCGTTGACCTGCTCAAAATCATCCACGGCACCACGGTCCGCCCGGATGCCATGCCCGATATGAAGGCCGTGGCGCTGGATTGGGTGGATTTCCTGCAGGAGCACCTGGAGAGCGGGCTGTACGAAAAGCTGCGCGCGCTGGTGGAGGCTGTTCCCGCGGACAACCACATGATGCACGGGGACTACCACATCAAAAATGTCATGCTGCAAAACGGAGAGGCGCTGCTCATCGACATGGATACGCTATGCCACGGGCATCCGGTCTTTGAGCTTGCCAGCATGTATAACGCCTACTGCGGCTACAGTGAGCTGGACAACAGCATCTCCCGGTCCTTCCTTGGCATTCCCCACGAGACGGCGCTGCAGTTCTGGCGCAAATCGCTCCGGCTCTATCTGGACGGGGCCGATGAGGAGACGGTCAGGGCTGTGGAGGAGAAGGCCATGATCGTGGGTTATACCCGCATCATGCGCCGCCGCATCCGCCGCAAGGGTTATGAGACCGAGGAGGGGCGCGCGGAGATCGAAAACTGCCGCCGCCATCTGGAGGAGCTGCTGCCCAGGGTGGACAGCCTCCTCTTCTGAGGCAGGGCTGTGCTCCGCCGCTTTGGCTGAGACAGGTCAAAGGAAAGAAGTGAGCCGATCCGTACTAAAACGGATCGGCTCAAGCTGTCGACAGCTTGAAAATCAAAAATGAGAACTTTCGAAAAAGTTCTCATTTTTGAGTATATAATGATTATAGGATGGCGAAAAGCAAAAGAGCTTTTCGCCGCGCAGCTTTGCTGCGCAGCAAAACAGCAA
>CAMKAP010000092.1 GCA_946410505.1 uncultured Clostridia bacterium | reverse complement strand
GGTAGGTGTAGAAGCTCTGCGTGAACATCTGGCCGGCCAGAAGCAGCATGGAGATCAGACTGACAGACACAAAGGCTCTGTTGGTGAAGAGTAGCTTTACCGCACGCACGGCGGCGCCTCTGCTGAGGTTCTGCGGCTTTGTCTTGACACGCTCGCGGTTGAGCGTGTAGGCAATCAGCAGCATCACAAAAGAGCAGATTGCCATGATCACAACACCGCGGATCACAGGGCCGTACTGCATGTCGGTGATGGCCTTTCCGTTTTCTCCCAGCACCACATTTCCGTTTGCGTCCACCCGTTTGGCATAAGCGAAGCTTGCGATCAGCAGCACGGGGATGGAACCGAGGGCGGCGCCGATGGAGCGCCAGACCGAGAGCTTGCTGCGCTCATTTGCGTCCGTAGTCACCACAGAGGCCAGCGAGCCGAAGGGAATCTGCAGCACGGTATAGGCCATGCCGAAGAAAAAATAGGTCACGGTGGCGTAGATGCAGGTGGCGGTCATATGCCCGGGCTCCCCGAGTCCGGGGAACTTGAAAAACATCAGGACTGCCGAAAGGGAGAGCGGAAGCGCGGCGTAGAGGATCCAGGGCCGGTAGCGCCCGCCGCGCCCGGGGCTGACGGTATCGCAGATGCGGCCCATGATGGGGTCGTTGATGCCGTCCCAGATGCGCGCCGCGATAAACATCAGCATGATAAAAAGCGGGCTCAGGTGGAAAATGTCCGTATAGAATTTCTGCAGCAGGGTAGTCACCAGGCTGAACACCAGACAGCCGGCGGCGTCGATCATGGCGTAGCCGATATAATCCTTTGCCTTCAGGCCGCTGGTGCGTGCGATATAGGAACTCTCGCTCATTTCGTGCAACTCCTGTTCTCTTTGCTGTTCAGCGCTTTCATCAGCGGAGCCGCCTGTTGTCAGGCGGCTCCTGTCGTTCATATACGGAAAAGCGTCAGATGCTGGTTTCGCTGCTTGCCAGCTCCGCGAGCAGCTTCTCGCGCACTGTTCTGACCTGGGTCTCCCGCACCTTCTGGCGCAGCGGCAGCACCGCCCGCGGGGAGACGGAGAGCTCATCCAGACCGATGGAGAGGAAGAGCTCGGTCAGCTCCAGATCCGCGCCCAGCTCGCCGCAGATACCGCACCAGATGCCCTCCTTGTGGGCATTGTCGCAGGCCATCTTAATCAGGCGCAGCACCGCGGGATGGTGGGCGTCGAAGAAACGGCCCAGATCGTTGTTCTGGCGGTCGCAGGCCAGGGTGTACTGGGTCAGGTCGTTGGTGCCGATGGAGAAGAAGTCGACCTCCTTGGCAAGCCGATCGCTGATCATGGCGGCGGCAGGCGTCTCGATCATGATGCCCACGTCCACCTCATCCGAGAAGGGGATGCCCTCTGCGGTCAGTTCCTTCTTCACCTGCTCGCACATCTTCTTGGCCTCTTTGACCTCCCACACGGAGGCGACCATCGGAAACATGATGGAGAGCCTGCCGTAGGCGGAGGCGCGGTACAGGGCGCGCAGCTGGGTGCGGAAGATCTCGGGGCGGTTGAGGCAGATGCGCAGGGCGCGGTTTCCGAGCGCGGGGTTCTCCTCGTGGGGGAGCTTGAAATACTCGATCATCTTGTCCGCGCCGATGTCCAGCGTGCGGATGACGACTTCCTTGCCGCCCATGTCGCTGAGGACCTTCTTGTAGGCCTCGAACTGATAGTCCTCGGTGGGATAATCGTCGCAGTTGAGGTACAGAAATTCGCTGCGGAACAGGCCGATGCCGCCGCCGTCGTTTTCCAGAACGGCGTGCACGTCCTCGGGATTGCCGATGTTGCAGTAGACGCGGATCTCTTGCCCGTCTTTGGAGACGTTGGGCTGGCCCTTGAGCTGGTTTAGAAGCTCCTGCCGCTTGAGGATCTCGGCGCGCTTTTTCATCAGGCGGGCGCGGGTGTCATCGTCGGCGTCCACTACGACTGTGCCGGTGCCGCCGTCCACAATGACTTCGCGGCCGGCATACTCGCTCTTGAGCTGATCGCCCACGCCGATGATGGCGGGGATGCCCATGGTACGGGCCAGGATCGCGGTGTGGCTGGAGCCGGAGCCGCCGGAGGTGACGAAGCCCAGAATCTTGGACTTGTCGAGCTGGACTGTTTCGCTGGGGGCCAGGTCGTCGGAGGCCAGGATCACAGGCACGTCCGAGTCGATGCCGCCCTGCACCACGCCGGAGAGGATGCCCACGATGCGGCCGGAGATGTCCTTCACGTCGGCAGCGCGGGCCTTGAAATAGTCGTCGTCCATGGCGGCAAAGGCGTCCGCCTGCATTGCGCCGGCGTCCGAGACGGCGGCCTCTGCGTTTAGGCCGGAGTCCTTGATGAAGCCCTCAATGGCCTCTTCGTAATCCAGATCTTCGCACATCATCTGGTGCGTCTCAAACAGCATGGCGGCCTCGTCGCCGGCCTCGGCACGGGCTTTCTCGGCCAGCACGCCCAGCTGCTCAATGGCCTTGGCCTGGGCAGCCTTGAAGCGCGCAAACTCGGCCTCTCGGTCCGCGACCTCATAGCGGCGGAGCGTGGCAGAGGCTCTCTGGTAAAAATACAGCGGGCCGGCCGCGACGCCGGTGGAAACGCCTTTTCCCTGAATGGTAATCATTGACAATACTCCTTTTCGTACAGAATAGAAAGATACGGCTGTCACAGGGGCAGCCGTATCTTTCTGTCAATCAGAGGTTTGCCTTGAAGAACGCTTCAATGGCGGCAGCGACAGCTTCCTCGTCTCCGCCCTCGACGGCGACCTTGACGGTGTCGCCCTGCTTGATGCCCATCTGCATCAGGGCCATCAGCTTGAGTGCGTTGACGGACTTCTCACCCTTGGTGATGGTGACGACGGAACCGGCGTAGCTCTTGATCTCCTTGACCAGCAGACCGGCGGGACGGGCATGGATACCCACGGGATCGGTGATGGTGTACTCAAAAGTCTTCATGATGTTTCCTCCGTGTATGTATTGATGTTATTTGGCTTACTTCAGGCCGCACTCGACGCCCTCCAGGTCGTCGGAGTTGGTGAGCAGCATGACGACGGTGTCGTTGTAGCCGGCCTTCGCGATGGCGTCCCGGTCAAAGCTCAGAAGCTTCTGCCCGGCCTTGACTTCTTCGCCTTCCTCAACGAAAGCGGAGAAGCCCTCGCCCTGCATGTTCACGGTGTTCACGCCGATGTGGATCAGCACTTCCATGCCGTCCTTCTCCAGGGTGATGGCATGCTTCGTGTCAAACACGGAAGTGACGGTGCCGTCAAAGGGGGCGATCACAAGGCCTTCCTCGGGAACAACGCCCACGCCGTCACCCAGGATGCCGGCGGCAAAGGTCTCATCGGGAATCTCCTCACGGCTGATGACCTTGCCCTTGCAGGGCTGCAGCAGCTCGCCGGCAGCGCAGCGCACCACGGAGGGCATGGGCTCGGTCGGAGCTTCGGGAGCAGGAGTGGCAGCCTTCTTGGCGGGCTCCTCTTCCTTCCAGACGATGGTGGTCAGAATGTAGGCGACGCCGGCGGCGATGGCCAGCTCCACCAGGTACAGAGGCACATTGTTGACAGCAGGGATGGCGGGGATGCCGGTGACGCCGTAGACGGGAGCGCCCAGATGGAACAGCGCGCCGAACAGGGAACCCACCGCGCCGCCGGCCATGCCGCAGATGAAGGGCTTCATGAAGCGGAAGTTGATACCGAAGATGGCGGGCTCGGTGATGCCCAGAGAGGCGGACAGGGAGGAGGGGAGCGCCACGGACTTGGTCTTCTGGTTGCGGCACTTGAGGGCGACCGCAAGGCAGGCGCCGAACTGGGCGAAGTTCGCGGCGGAGGCGATGGGCATCCAGGTGTTGAGGCCGGTCTGCGCGATCATGCCGGCTTCGATGACGTTGTACATATGGTGCAGGCCCATGACGACGGTCCAGGGGTAGATAGCGCCCATGACGGCCGCGCCGAAGATGGAGCCGGCCAGCCACTTGGCACCGGCCAGCACCCAGTTCTCCAGGATGGAGAAGATGGGTCCGATGATGGTGAAGGTGATGAAGGAGGTGACCAGAACGGTGCAGAGCGGGGTCACGAACAGGTCGATCATCTCAGGCACATGCTTATGCAGCCATTTTTCCACGGTCGACATGAGCAGTACCGCCAGTATGACCGGGATAACGTGGCCCTGATAACCCACCTGCTGTACGTTAAAGAAGAACAGGTGCCAGGTGGGGATCTCGCCGGCGGCATAGTTGCCGACGGTCCAGGCATTGATCAGTGCGGGGTGGACCATCATCAGACCAATGACGGCGCCGAGGAACACGTTGCCGCCGAAGACGCGGGCGGCGGAGATGGCCACCAGAACAGGCAGCAGCGCAAAGGCGGTGTTGGCGACCAGGTCCAGGAAGGAGTACCAGTCGGAATTGCCGAAGGCGGGCCAGAACTTAGGAATGGCCTCGACAAGACCCATCATCAGGCCGGAGGCCACGATGGCCGGCAGAATGGGGACGAACACATCGCCCGGGGTTTTCAGGATCTTTTTCCAGAGCGGCATACGGGAGGCCGCGGCGGCCTTCACATCCGCCTTGGAGGCGGCGGTCAGTCCGGTGACGGCAAGAAACTCGTCATAGACCTTGTTGACGGTGCCGGTGCCGATGATCAGCTGGAGCTGGCCGTTGGAGTCGAAGAGACCCTTAACGCCTTCCACTTCTTCCAGCGCTTTGGTGTCGATTTTGCTGTTGTCCGCAATCACGAGACGCAGACGGGTGGCACAGTGTGCCGCGCTGATAATGTTCTCTTTTCCACCAAGATGGGAAAAGATTTCTTCAGCGCATTTGCGGTAGTCGAGCGCCATATTGTATTCTCCTTTTTATAACGACCGTTAACCGGACGGCCATAATTCTTTACTATTATACCAGAATGTGGCAGGTACCACAATCGCATTCCATTCTCACGAAAGCACAAAAATCATTTTCAATTTTTGTCGCTTTTCACCAAGCCGAGCGCATGGAAAGCCCAGGCGAGACCGTCCTCCTCCACGGAGGGGCAGATCATCGTGCAGTGCTTTTTCAAAGTGGGGCTGCCGTTTGCCATGCATACGCTGACGGCGGTGGTCTGGATCATCTCCAGATCGTTCATGCTGTCGCCGAAGCCCACGGTATCCTCCAGGGCGTATCCCAGTGCCTCGCAGACGTGCCGGATGCCGGTCCCTTTGTCGAACTGGCGGTTGATCAGTTCCCCGTTGAGGCAGTTTGCTCCGGCCAGATCCTGAACGAGGAAATAAAACTCCGATTCCAGCTCCTTGATCGCCGGGGCAAGCTGTTCGGCCTTTGCGCACATGAAGACTACCTTGTAGATCGGCCGCCCGTCATATTCTTTCATGGGCCGGATCCCCAGATCCTTTTCCAGCGCCTCGCGCCAGCGCAGCAGCTCACTGTTGCCGCCGGAAGACTGCTGCAGGAATTCCCCCATGCCCTCGTCACAGTAGCTGGCGTCTTTGGCCTCAATGGTGCGCAGGACGCCGCCCTGGGCGAAGAGCCGCAGCGCGCGCTCCTTCTGCTCCTCGGTCATCGGGCAGTCATAGAGCACCTGATCTCCGGTGAACACATACCCGCCGCCGCTGGCCACTGCGCCGTCAAAGCCATAGGCGAGCAGAGGCTTGAGCATGTCGTAGTTCCGCCCGGAGCAGAGAAAAACCCTGTGGCCCTCCTGCTGCGCCAAACGTATGACCTCCAGCGCGCTCGCGGGCGGTACGTTGCTGCCCGGCGCGGTCAGGGTCCCGTCAATATCCAGAAAAATCAATTTTTTGTTCATGTTTCCTTCCTCATCCAGTCATACAAGAAATAGCTCACCGCCAAGAGATCGGCACAGCCGCCCGGAGAAAGATTCTGCCGGATAAACGCCTCGTCCAGCTCAAAAATCAGATCTTTTTCAGGGCAGCGGTTTTCCGCAAGCAGAAGTCGGACCCGGCTCACAGCAGCATCCGCGAGAGCGGGACCGCCTCGTTTGATCATATTCGAGTCTCCGCCTCTGGCAATCAGGCGGAGGAGAGCGTTGACACCGGCGTCGTTCCTGCTCATGCCCTCTTCGAGACAGGCTTCCAGTACGGGAAGACCGGTTTCAAAGACGGCGGGCAGGCCGGCGGCGAGTTCGCCCCGGATGCCGCGCAGCCCGGCGGAGAGATAGAGGTGCTCTCCGGCCGTGCGGGCTTTGCCGCTCTTTTTCACGGCGGCAAAGTCCTCCGACACCGCTCTGCGGCTCAGTTCAGCGCAGGTTTCTGCGATCTTCTCTGGATCCCGGCAGGGACTCTCCGGCTGCCACAGCCTGCCCAGCGCACCGCATACGGTGCCGAGCGTAAAGATGGCCCCCTTGTGGGTGTTGACGCCGCCGGTGGCGTCGAACATGCGTCTTTCCGCCTCCAGCCCGAGCCGGCGCAGCCTCGCAAAAGCATCTGCCGCCGGAAGCGCCGCCGTCTCTACTCCGGTGCGGAAGCAGTCCCGCCAGAAGCCCCGCAGGGCATCAGCACTCCGCTTAAAGGTTTCCGTGTTCATATCTCGGTGGGAGCCGTTGTTGTTTCGATCCACCAGACCGGGCTTGGGCGTGGTTGCAACCTCGTCCAGCAGCGCCTGGGTGGCGAGCGCATCTGCGTGATCCGCATCGGCGCTCAGAAGGCCCTCCCTCAGAAGGCGTGAAACCGCTGCATTCAAATCCTCCAGGCTGTGCAGCCGCCGGGACGCGCAGCCGCGCCCGACGGCGCCGCAGACAAGGCAGCGCCGTTCCTCTTCGCGGGCGAGCTTCTGCCCGTCCGGGGCGATCACGTCCATGTCGAAGAGGCGGCCCATGGGGCCAATGTCTTCGATCTGCGTACAGATCGTCTTCAACTGCGCAGCATCTGCCTTGACGGCGCAGAGAAACTCATGGCCCGTGACAGCGTGTGTGACTTGCCGGGAAAGAGTCTCGAACCCGGCCTCTATCAGCGAGTGATCCAATTGCCGCAGGCCCTCGTCGAAGGCCCGGCGGATCGGCGCGCTGTCCTTTACCGGGCCGGGGATATTCATGGTGAAGGAGAGAACCGGCAGCGCGTACGCAGAGAGCAGCTCCCGCTGTGCTGCGGCCCGGCGGTCCCGAGCGTCCAGCACCTCAAGCAAAGTGACTTCTCTCATCAGTAGTGCCTCGCCTCGCCCATGGCGTGGATGGCAGCGATCACCGGGGCGGCCTCCTCGCTTCGGAAATAGCGCAGGCTGCTCTCCGGCAGCATGAAGGCAGCTTCTTCCAGTTTCCCGTCCTGGATCGCCTGACGCACGGAGCTTGCGCTCACGGTCTCGCCGCCGATCGTAAGACGTGGGATCTGGTGAAAAGCGATGCCCTGCGCGGGAAGCTCTGCTGCCATGGTTTCGTTGTAGAGCGCCGTCACATGGCTGCTTTTCTCTTCCCCCGCATAGCGGGCACTGAGATTGAGCGCTGCGGCGATCTTTCCGAACACGGCAAGATCCAGCTTCGCGTGTGCCAGGATCGCAGCGTCCTCATCACGGAGGAAATAACTGGGGAAAGTGGCGGAGGAAATGATATAGGGCCCGGAGTCATGCAGGATCACGTTATCAAGATCAGCGACGCCCTCCCGCACCAGTTTTTTCCGAACAGAGAAGGGGATCGGTCCGGCCTCCTCACTCAGCAGGAACAGGTGCAGCACATCGTTCTCGGCGGATGCGCGTTCAATCAGAT
>CAMKAP010000091.1 GCA_946410505.1 uncultured Clostridia bacterium | reverse complement strand
ACAGCCCCTTCGCCGGGCGCGAGGGCAAGTTCGTCACCTCCCGCCAGATCCGCGACCGCCTCTTCCGCGAAACCCTCAAGGACGTGTCCCTGCGTGTGAGCGAAGTGCCCGACAGCACGGACAGCTTCAATGTGGCCGGGCGCGGCGAGATGAGCCTCTCCATCCTCATCGAGACCATGCGCCGCGAGGGCTATGAGTTCCAGGTCTCTCCCCCGCGCGTGCTGTACCAGGAGATCGACGGCAAGCGCTGCGAGCCCATTGAGCGCGTGGTGGTGGACGTGCCCCAGGATTCCATGGGCGCCGTCATGGAGAAGCTGGGCGCCCGCAAGGGCGAGTTCCTGGAGATGACCCCGGTGGGCAGCCGCATGAAGCTGGAGTTTCTGGTGCCCTCCCGCGGCCTTTTCGGCTATCGCAATGAGTTTTTGACCGATACCAAGGGCGAGGGCATCCTGGCCTCCGTCTTTGAGCGCTACGAGCCCTACAAGGGCGACATCGCCCGGCGCAGCACCGGCTCCCTGATCGCCTTCGAGACCGGCGAGGCGGTGGCCTACGGCATCTGGAACGCCCAGGAGCGCGGCGCCATGTTCATCACCCCCGGCACCAAGGTTTACGCCGGCATGGTGGTGGGCGTCTGCCCCAAGCAGGATGACGTGCCCGTAAACGTCTGCCGCACCAAGCATCTGACCAACACCCGCGCCTCCGGCTCGGATGAGGCCCTGCGCCTGATCCCGCCGCGCATCCTGAGTCTGGAGCAGTGCCTGGAGTTTCTGGCGGACGACGAGCTGCTGGAGGTCACGCCCCAGAATCTGCGTCTGAGAAAGAGCATCCTGGACCACTCTCTGCGGATGAAGGCCGTCATGCGCGCCAGAGGATAAGAGCAAAAGAAGGAGCTGTTCATTTGTGAACAGCTCCTTTTTGTTATACGATAAACCCGCCGCCGAGGAGGCGGTCCCCGTCATAAAGCACGGCGGACTGCCCTGCCGCCGGCGCACGCACCGGCTCGTCACAACTTATCTTCACCAGTCCGTCCTCCACCACGGCTGTGCAGGGCGGATTCTCCCACTTGGTATGCCGCACGCGCACCGTGGCGCGGATGGGGTCTGCCGGCTCGTCGATGAGCCAGTTGAAGTCCCGGGCTGTGACCTCCGTCTTGAACAGCTCCTCCCAAAGGGCAAGCTCGATGCGGTTGCTTTTCGCGTCGATGCGCGAGATGTAGACCTTGCGCCCGTCCAGCAGTCCCGGCCGCCGCTGGCCCACCGTATAGCGGTGGATGCCCTCGTGCCGGCCTATGACCTGGCCGTGGAACACGAAATCTCCGGCCGACGGCAGCTGCGCGCGATTTCCCAGCCAGCCGATGTAGTCCTTGTCCGGGATAAAGCAGATCTCCATGCTGTCCGGCTTGTGGGCCACGGGCAGCCCGAAGTCCTCCGCCATGGCGCGCGTTTGCGTCTTTTCGCAGCTGCCCAGCGGCAGCGTCAGGCGGGAGACCTGCTCGCGCGTAAGCCGGCAGAGCATGTAGCTCTGATCGTTTGCCGGCCGTCCCTTGAAAAGCGCGCCGTTCTCCGCCCGGGCGTAGTGTCCGGTGGCGATGCGCTCCGCGCCCAGCGCATCCGCCAGCGCGAGGAGATTTTTGAATTTCAGGGAGGGGTTGCAGAGCACGCAGGGGTTCGGCGTCTCACCCCGGAGGTAGGATTCCGCAAAGGGGCGGCAGACCTTCTCTTCCAGCTCCGCTTTCACATCCAGAACGGTGAGAGGGATGCCGATATATTCAGCGGCGCTCACCGCGTCGGCGCGCTCGCGCGCCCCGGCGTTATCGAGGTACAGCCCGTGTACCTCCGCGCCCTGCTGCCGCAACAGCTTTGCACATACGGCGGAGTCCACCCCGCCGGAAAAACCAAGTATGATCTTCATTGTTTCCTTTCACCACTTAGAGAAGAATGTCGTCCGCGCCGAAAACCGGAGCTTCCCGGATCCCGGAAAAAGGAAGCATGGGAATCCCATATGCTCCGCGCAGGGGAAAAGTATAAGTTTCTTACCAGGCGTGTTTGCAAACAATCGCCTGCGAAACGCGCCCCCCGTTCTTTCTTTTCTTCTTGAGAAAAGAAAGAACGCGCCGCGCCCGGTGTAAGAAAGAAAAGAGCGCCCTAGGACGCCGTGCTTTCTGCGCCACGCCGTTCGCGGAATGGCTTCGCTTCGCTCGCGCCGCTGCCTTGGTGCTGAACGACAGAGCCGCCGGGACGTGCTTCTGAGCGCCACGAACTGCACCGCATAGCGGCAGCGGACACCCGGGCGCACCCGGCATGCCAACATTCGGATGGCGGCGACCTACGTTCAGGCCTTGTGTCGGCCGCTTTGACAAGCGGCCTTTCTCTTTGGAGTACAAGAACCGTTTCTCTTTCCGCAAGAGGAAAGAGAAACGGGTCTTGATTAACGCAGCTTACCGCCTCTGAGCGGCTGGACAAAAACCTATCCCTTTGTCTCCATATAGATCATCAGCACCGAGATGTCGGCGGGAGAGACCCCGGAGATGCGGCTGGCCTGGCCGAAGCTGGCCGGGCGTATTTTTTTGAGCTTTTCCCGGGCCTCCAGACGCAGCCCCGTCACCGCGTCGTAGTCCAGGTCGGCCGGCAGCCGCCGCTCCTCGAGACGGGTGAACTCCTCCACCTGCTTGAGCTGCCGTTTGATATAGCCCTCATATTTGAGCCGGATCTCCGCCTGCTGCCGGACCGCCCGGGGGAGCGCAGGCCGCTCCGGATCGAAGGGCGCCAGATCCGCATAGCTCAGCTGGGGCCGCCGGATCAGGTCGGCCAGAGAGGCACCGTCGGTCACCGGCGCCGTTCCGTGTGCTGCAAGCAGGTCATTGAGCGCCTCGGAGGGCGGGATATGGACGCTCTCCAGCCGCCGCTGCTCCGCCGCCACGGCGGCATATTTCTCCTGTACGGCCCGATAGCGCGCATCATCCACCAGCCCGATACGCCGCCCGATGGCGGCAAGACGCTCGTCGGCGTTGTCCTGCCGGTGCAGCAGCCGGTATTCGCTGCGGGAGGTCATCATGCGGTAAGGCTCATTGGTGCCCTTGGTCACCAGATCGTCGATCAGGGTGCCGATATAACCGTCGCTGCGGCGCAGGATCAGGGGATCTTCTCCCTTGAGTGCCAGCGCAGCGTTCACCCCCGCCACGAAGCCCTGCACCGCCGCCTCCTCGTAGCCGGAGGAACCGTTGAACTGTCCGGCCCCGTAAAGGCCGCGGATCTTCTTGCATTCCAGCGTGGGCAGAAGCTCCGTCGGGTCGATGCAGTCGTATTCAATGGCGTAGGCGCAGCGGGTCATCTCTGCCCGTTCCAGACCGGGGATCGTGTGCAGCATCCGAAGCTGCACCTCTTCCGGCATGGAGGAGGAGAAGCCCTGGATGTAAAGCTCTTCGGTATTGAGCCCCATGGGCTCCACAAAGAGCTGGTGCCGGGGTTTGTCGGCAAAGGTCATCACCTTGGTCTCGATGCTGGGGCAGTAGCGGGGGCCTACGCCCTCGATCACACCCGAATAAATGGGGCTGCGGTCCAGATTCTCCCGGATGATGCGGTGGGTCTCCTCGTTGGTATAGGTCAGGTAGCAGACCGCCCGGTTTTCCGGAGCCGACTCGGTGGAGAAGGAAAAGGGCTCTGGCTCCTCGTCGCCCCGCTGGATCTCCATTTTGGAAAAATCCACTGTCCGGGCGTTGACTCTGGGGGGCGTTCCGGTTTTGAAGCGGCGCATGTTCAGCCCCAGCGCGCGCAGCTGCTGCGCCAGCGGGATCGCGGCGGCCAGACCGTCCGGCCCCTCCGAGCGCAGGGCCTCGCCCACAATGGTGCGCCCGTCCAGATAGGTGCCGGAGGCGATGATCACCGCTCTGCAGGCATGGACGGCGCCGGTGTGCGTCGTGACCGAGCAGACGTGCCCATTCTCCACACCGATGGCCACGATCTCCGCCTGCCTGACATGCAGATGTTCCTGCCGCTCCAGCGTGTGCTTCATGATCTCCTGATAGCGCCGCCGGTCGGCCTGCGCCCGCAGGGAGTGCACCGCCGGGCCCTTGCCCAGGTTCAGCATCCGGTACTGGATGCAGGCGCGATCCGCCGCCCGGGCCATCTCGCCGCCCAAAGCGTCCAGCTCCCGCACCAGATGGCCCTTGCCGGTGCCGCCGATGGCAGGGTTGCAGGGCATGTTGCCCACACTGTCCAGATTGACGGTGAAGCACAGGGTTTCAAGCCCCAGCCGTGCCGCACTCAGCGCGGCCTCAATGCCCGCGTGGCCCGCGCCGATTACGGCGATATCGCATGCTTCTGCCTGGAAGGTTCTCATATCTCGGGATCTCCTTTTCCCATAGAACAATCATGATGATCGGATGGCGAATGATTCATACAATCATTATAACATAAAGAGAATATACAGGCATTATAACAGGCTTCCGGCAAAAAACAAGCGCCGCAGCCTGTGCGGCGGTGTGGAAAAACCGCGAAATTTGTTCTTGACCGCGGCGGGATTGGCGCATATAATTTATTTAAGTAATTTGGAGTACTATATCAATCTGCTGTAGGAGGCGGTATCTGTGAAAAGGGGAAATCGTCGGCTTCTCTCGCTCCTGCTTTCCCTGTGCGTCTGCGTTTCCCTGCTGTGCCTGGCTCCGGTTCGGGCGAGCGCGGCGGAAACCGTAGTCATCGACCGCGTGCTGTGCTCTCTGAACTACCCGCCTGTGGCCATGATGGACCTGAGCTTTGTGAATATCAGCTCCAGCTCCACCAACTGCACGATCAATTCCGCCTTCTGGACGGACGGCGCGGGCTCGCAGGTCTCCGGCACCTTCGGTACCGGGAACTATACGCTCAATGTGACCTACACGGCCAACGCCGGCTGCGCCTTCTCTCCCACGGCGGCGGGCTACATCAACAACAAGGCCGACGGCGTCACCGTTTCCGTGTCTGCCGACGGCTCGACGGCCACGCTGCGCAAGACTTACGAAGCTGAGATCTGGGCGCCCACGGCGATCAAGCAGCCGGGCAGTGAGACGGTGAACATGGGCGGCTGGACCTCCTTCGCGGTTTCCGCCACCTATGCCGAGTCCCACGAGTGGTTTTTTGAGTCCCCCGACGGGGCGCAGAAAGTGGCCGCCGCCGACGCCAGCGCCGTCTGGCAGGGCGTGACCGTTTCCGGCGCGGACAGTGAGCGCCTTGTCATCCATTATGTGCCGCTGGAGCTGGACGGCTGGCGTGTCTTCTGCCGCCACTGGAGCGTGAATCATGTGAGCTACACCGATTCCTCCAGAGCTACCATCACGATTACCGGCATCCCGACACCGGCTCCCACGCCGGAATTCACCCCGATCCCGATGGAAGTCCCCACGGCGGAACCGCTGACCCCGGAGGAGCCGGCCGAGGAGCCGCTGACCCCGGAGGAGCCGGCCGAAACACCGGCCGCACAGGAGCCTGCCGCGGCGGTGACCCCGGCAGAAACGCCGGCGCCCGCTCCCGCCGAGAGGAGCTTCTCCTACAGCAATGACGGCCAGAGCCACTGGCGTGTCTACGACGACGGGGAGAGCGGAAGCCGGGAGGACCATCTCTATGTCTGGCATGAGACCCGCGCCGCCACAAGCGAGCAGGCCGGCGAAGAGACCGGTGTTTGCAGCATCTGCGGCTATGCCGTGACCCGTCCCCTGGCCTATGAGGGCAGCGCCGTGCGCTCCAGTCTGGGGATCGGCGAAGCGCTTGGGATCGACGGAATGAGCGATCTGCAGCTGCTGCTGATCGGCGGCGCCGCCGTGTGCCTGCTGCTTCTGATCCTCTCTGCCGCGCTCACGCCTTCGAGAAGCCGCCGCAGCCGCAGGCGCAGAAGATAATTTAGCAGCTTTAAAAGCCCCGATTTTTCGGGGCTTTTTGCAACGATCCGGGTAAAGGAGGCTTTGCTATGAAAAAATGGGCCACGCTGCTGCTCGCCGCGCTCCTGCTTCTGAGTATGAGAGCGACGGCTTTTGCCGAGGAAGACGCCGGCGTCCGGAAAGGGGATGTGGTGTTTCTCGGGCACTGGAAGGATGCGCCGATCCGCTGGCTGGTCCTGGACCCTGACGCCACCAACGCCGGAGGCGAGGGGATGTTCCTGCTGAGTGAAAAGACCCTGACCAACCAGGGCGTGATATACAGCTGGTCAAAGTCCGTATGGCAGGGAGGGGAAGGCCAGCGCTGGTGCAGCGATCTGCTGGGCTCCGCCTTTACAGAAGCGGAGCAGGCAGTCATCCCCGCTGTCAGCAAAAGCGAGGAGGCTTTCCAGCAGTACGGCCTGAACTGGGGGCCCGTGGCGCTGGAGGAGGAGCAGGTTTTCTTCCCTTCGGCCATGGAGCTGCGGGACTATATCAGCCCCAATGTGGGCAATCCCGACCTGAGCGCAAGCTATGTGGGCAACGGCAAGATCACCTATTACTGGCTGCGGACGCCTCACGCCGCCGGGAGCGACTCGGCGGGTCTTGTGATCGAGAACGGCCGGGTTCAGGCGTTTCCGGTATACGGCAGCTGGGGTGCCCGCCCGGCGGCCAATCTGGGCGGGGAAGGGCTGCTGTATCTGGCGGCCAACGAGCGTGTGATCGCGCCCTGTGATCCCGGCCCCATGCCCGGTGCTGACAACGGCGAATGGAAGGCCACGGTCGTCGACCCGGAGATCCGCATCCGCGTGGAGGATGCACGCTTTACAGACGGTGCGCTGAATGTGCGTGTGAGCGGCGCGCCGAAGGGCGCCTGGATTTCTGTTCTCGCCCGGGACGCGGAGGGAAAAAATGTCGCCTACGGCTGTATTGCGAAGGCAGAAGGCGGTGAGGAGGAAATCCGCTTTACACCTCAACTGCCCGACGGCGGCAGCCTCTCTCTCTTTGCCGAGCTGGACAACGGTCCCGGCAGCAGCAACACGGCCAGCGAGCTCTGTCCTCTGAGCTGGGAGGAGCCGGCCGAAACGCCCGAAGCACAGCCCGCAGAAGCGGAGGAGCCCTCTGCAGAGGAAGTTTCCGGGGACGAGAACAGTGTTCCCGCCGTGCAGGATGCCTCCAGTGCGGCAGCGGCGGCGGTGATGGGCACTGCCTTCCGGCGGACGTTCTGGCTCTTCGGTATCGTTTTCGGTCTCTTTTCTGTCGCGGCGGTCGTTCTGGCGGTAAGACAGGCAAAGCTGCACGCAGACGACCCGGAGGACTGGGACGAGGAGGATGAAGACGACTGGGAGTAAACGCCGGCGCCACAGCCGATAACGCAAAAACCATCAAGCAGAAGAGGACCCCGAACGAGGCTTCGTTCGGGGTCCTGAGACTTTCAAAAAACACAAAGCGATTAAGAGAGGAGACCATAGAGCCGCGGGGGAGCGCGAGGGGGCAAGACCCGCCTCGCGTTTCAATCACCGCCAGCAAAAAAGCCTGCGACAGCAGGCGTTTGCCGAGCGGAGCGAGATTTTTCGCGATCTTCGCATTCACGAAAAATGTGGCGGCTGAAGCGCAGTCAAATAAGCCTTCGATGGCTTTTTTGACAAGCTGAGGACCCCGAACGAGGCTTCGTTCGGGGTCCTTTCAAGGTGTCGACAAAGTGTCGACACCTTGAAAAACAAACATGAGAACTTCCGAAAAAGTTCTCATGTTTGAGTATATCAAGCGCGAGAGACTAACTATTAGAAGTCAAGTCCCAAAGTGAGAAAAGATGTGAATTG
>CAMKAP010000090.1 GCA_946410505.1 uncultured Clostridia bacterium | reverse complement strand
CCTCCGGCGTGAGCAGGGGCACCTTGCCGATCTCCTTGAGGTACATGCGCACCGGGTCGTCGGTGGCAAAGGTGTCCATCAGCGCCTCGGTGTCGGTGATCTCCTCCTCGGGGACCTCCTCGATGTCGGCCAGATCCTCCACCTCGGGCAGAATGTCGTCGATGGGAGGCAGGGCGTCCTCACCGCCCACGTCGATGTCCACGCCGTTCTGCTCCAGGGTCTCGTAGAACTTGCTGACCGTGTCGCCGTCCAGGTTCAGATCTTCGATCACGGAGAGCTCCTTGGCACTCAGGCGGCCGGCCTTCTTGCCCTTCTCCAGCAGCTCCTGCAGCGTCTCCTCCGGTGTCTTGCGGGGCTCCTCGGCCTCTTTCTTCTTGGCTGCGCTCTTGCGCTTGGGCTTGGGCAGCTCCAGCTCCGTCTGGGAAGAGATGTCCGAGGCGGATGCCTCCTCCAGCAGCTTGTCGGCCATGTTCTCCAGTTCTTCTTCGGTGAAGTTCAGTTCATCGTTCATCTTTTTATCCCCTGTACCCTTTCGTTTCTTTCATTTTCTGCTGCAGGGCCAGCAGGTCGGTACCCTGCTGCCGTGCGTCTTTGCGTTCCTGTATCTTTCTGATGTAATCCCGGAGGGCCTGATCGCCCCGGGAGAGGATCTCGGGCTTATCCAGAATGCGCACCAGCAGGCTCATCTCCTCCTGGCTGAGCGCCGGGCCCAGCGCCGCGATGCTCACCGCGTCGCTCCGCTCCAGCCGCGTCCGCACTTCCCGGTAGATCCGCCCCAGCGCGGGGGCGCTGAAATCCTCCGCCGGGGGCAGCGCGGCGTTTTTGGCCAGCGCCGGATCCATCACCAGCAGGCGGATCAGCCCCTCCTCCGCCGCGGCGGAGGCCGGGTCGTCATAGCGCAGCTCCCGCGCGCCGGGCTGGATCAGCTTCTCCGGGCGGGTCTGCTCCCGCTCCACCAGCCGCTGTGCCGCGCGCAGCCGGCGCTTGCGCCTTCGGTCCACCTCGGCGGTGACAGCGTTTTCTGCCACGCCCGCCATGGCTGCCACGCGTATGGCGTAGACCTGCCGCTCCAAGGCGTTGGGGAGCTCCGAGACCAGATCGGTGGCCTCTTTGAGAAACTCCACCTTCTGCTCGTCCACCGAGAGATCGTATTTCTCCGTCACCCGCCGCAGCCGGTAGTCCACCTGGTTTTCCGAGGCGCTCAGGAGATTGCGGAAGGCGTCCGGCCCCTTGAGCTTGATGAATTCATCCGGGTCCTTGGCGCCGGAGAGGCGCAGCACCTTGACCTTCACATCCAGCTTTTCCAGAATACCGATGGCCCGCTGGGCGGCCTTGATGCCCGCGCCGTCGTTGTCGTAGGCAATGATCACTTCGTTGGTATAGCGCGAGAGGAGGCGGGCCTGCTCCGGCGTCAGTGAGGTGCCGAGAGAGGCCACCGCCGAGTCGAATCCCGCCTGATGCAGGGATACCACGTCTATGTTTCCCTCGGAGAGGATAATATATCCGCTTTTTGATTTTTTTGCAAGATTCAGGGCGAATAAGTTCCGGCTTTTGTTGAAGACGAGGGTTTCGGGGCTGTTCATGTATTTGGGCTCCCCATCGCCCAGGATGCGGCCGGAAAAGCCGATCACATTGCCGCGCACGTCGATCACCGGGAACATGAGCCGGTTGCGGAAGGTGTCGTAGAAGCCGGAGGTCTTGCCCCGGCGGACAAGGCCCGCGTCGGCCATTTCAAAGTCGTTGTAGCCCTTGGCTTTCATGGCGCTTCTGAGACTGTCCCAGCTGTCCGGCGCAAAGCCGATGCCGAAGTTTTTGGCGGTGGCCCCGCCGATCCGGCGCTTTGCCATGTAGTCCCGGGCGGCCCCGCCCGCGGGGGTGGAGAGCTGCTCGTAGAAGAAGCGGGCCGCGTCGCGGTTTAAGGCCAGCATTCTCGCCCGCTTGCGGCTCTCAGCGTCGTTTTCCTGCTCGGGCATGGGCATCCCCGCCCGCCGGGCCAGAAACTCCACCGCCTCGGGAAAAGAGAGGTTCTCGATCTCCATGATGAAGTTGATGACGCCGCCGCCCTTGCCGCAGCCGAAGCAGTGGTAGATCTGCTTGTCCGGCGAGACGGAGAAGGAAGGGGTCTTCTCGCTGTGGAAGGGGCAGAGACCGAACATGTTGCTGCCGCTCTTTTTGCCGAGCCGCACATAGCCGGACACCACGTCCACGATGTCGCTGCGCTCCACCAGCTCTGTTATGAACTTTTCGGGAAAGGCCATGTTCGATCACCTCTTTTCATCCGTGTCCCGCTGCCTGCGGGAGTCGGAAAGTTGCGTCATTGCGCCCCCCTGTCTTTCTTTTCGATGCGCCGAAAAGAAAGACAGCGCCGCGCCCGGTGGAAGAAAGAAAAGGGCGCCGGTCTGGCCGCATGTGGCAACCTACGGTCAAAACCATATTCGCCGCCATCCTAAGATTGGCATGCATCAGGCGTTTCAGTGTTCGCTGCCGCTATGCTGTGCAAATCGCAAACTGTGCGTCTCTCCCGCAGGCGTCTCTCCCCGGTGTTATCCCGGCGAGCCGCGGGAAAGGGCGGGGGAGCAATCCCGGTCATAAGTACTGTTTAGCGGCAGCGGTATGCGGGGCAGCTAACCACGCGTTCCTGCGCTGGCGGCGACCTGCGTTCTGCCCTTAGGCTCCCCACTCGCGTGAGGGGTCAAGGGGACACTTCCCCTTGTCGCCTTTCTTTGGAGTGCAAGAACCGTTTCTTTCCGCGAGAGGAAAGAAATGGTTCTTTATTTGCGCAAGCGGCTGTTTGTAAGCAAGCGAAAAATGGCGTTCAGCTACTTCACGCTCCACGCGAAGGGGATGAACAGCTCGCCGTACTTTTCCATGGCGTAGCCGTCGGTCATGCCGGAGATATAGTCGCAGGCGGCGCGGCCGCAGCCCTCCCGCTCCGCGATGGGCCGGAACATCTCGGGAAGCTTTTCGGGATGTGTGCTGTAGAAATCGTAGAGGCGGCCGAGGATGCCCTCGACCTTGTTTTCCTCGCTTTTCGCGATGGGATTGGTGTAGACGTCGGAAAACATGAAGCGGTGGAAAAAGTCGAAGGTCTCCTGCATCCCGGGGGACATTTTCAACACGCCGTCCGCGCTGTTTTCCACCAGATCCAGCATAAAGGCGTTGATGCGCTCGCTGTTGCGCGTGCCGCAGTTCTGCCGGATGCGCTCCGGCACCTGCTCGGCGGTCAGGATCCCCGCACGGATGGAGTCGTCCAGGTCGTGGTTGATGTAGGCGATCCGGTCGCAGAGGCGGACCGTCGTGGCCTCCCGTGTGTCGTCCGGGGCGCCGTATGTATGGTTCAGGATGCCCATGCGCGTCTCATAGCAGAGGTTCAGCCCGCGGCCGTCCCGCTCCAGAATGTCCACCACGCGCAGACTCTGTTCATAGTGCTTGAAGCCGCCCTCGTAGATCTTATTGAGCGCCCGTTCCCCGGCGTGGCCGAAGGGCGTGTGCCCCAGATCATGGCCCAGGGCGATGGCCTCGGCCAGGTCCTCGTTCAATCGCAGGGCGCGGGCCACGGTGCGCGAAAGGCGCGTGACCTCCAGCGTGTGGGTCAGGCGGGTGCGGTAGTGATCGCCCTCGGGCTGCAGAAAGACCTGGGTCTTGTGCTTTAAGCGGCGGAAGGATTTGGAGTGGGTGATGCGGTCGATGTCCCGCTGGAAGCAGGTGCGGATCGCGCACTCCTCCTCGGGCTGCAGTCTGCCGCGGGTGTTCTCCGCCAGCACTCCGTAAGGGCCGATCATCAGATGCTCCAGCTGCTCCCGTTCCTCTCTCGGACAAGACATGACCATTCCTCCTTTTTCTTCAATTGCGAAACTGCGTTTCACAATTGAGAAACTCGCATTTATCGCACGCGGCGATGCGTAATACGCCGCGTTTGGTCGATGCGAGGGCTCGCAGAGCTCGCCTCAGTGTGTTTTTGCCGTGGCAAAGCTACGCCAAAAACAATTGTGATTTCCTCCGGGGCGACAGATCGAACCTGTTCCTCTCGTTAAGAAGACTCTCGCAACCGGGCCGTTTTTTCGTGCATTCACTTTATACGACGCAAATTCTTATTTCCCTTTATTTTTTTAAACTGAATTCAAAAAAACAACTCCAAAGCGGAAATGCTTTGGAGTTGAGAGGAAAACATAGCCTGGCGGTTGAGGCGTCTGCCATAGGCGGACGCCTGACCTCTCAGGCTATGTTTGCCGGGGAACGGCCTGGAAGCTCTCGCCGGTGACGGTGGGGCTGACGCTGCCTCCGGAGATGTCGAAGATGCGCGCCGAGAAGGCTTCGCTTTTTTCCTCCGGGATCAGTGCCCGGATCGTGACGGCCGCGCCGTAGTCCATATCCGTCACCGCGCCGCCGAAGGCCGCGACCTCCTGCTTGAGCCGCTCGGCGGCGGCATAGGAGCAGGGGATGTCCATGGCGACCCAGCGCAGAACCACGGAGACGCCCGCCGCGTCCAGCGCGTCCCTGGCGCTTTTGGTGTAGGCGCGAAAAAGCCCGCCCGCGCCCAGCAGCACGCCGCCGAAGTAGCGTGTGACCACGCACACGACGTTCGTCACGCCCTCCCGCCGCAGCACCTCCAGCATGGGGATGCCCGCGGTGCCCTGGGGCTCGCCGTCGTCGGAGTAGCGCTCCGGCCCGTCCTTGATGAGGTAGCACCAGCAATTGTGCCGGGCGTCATAGTGCTCCTTCTTTACGGCGGCAATAAAGGCCTTGGCCTCCTCTTCGCTCTCGACCGGACGTACATGGCCCAGGAAGCGGGAGCGCTTTTCCACATATTCACTTTCGCCCGCCCCGGTGGGGACATAATACTCGATCATTGCCATAAGCCTCCCCGCCTGATTACAGATTCTTCAGATGACATAATACCGCGAGGCGCGCGTGTCTCCGAGCGCGGAGACCCAGTCCTCCGTGCAGCGGTACTGAAAGCCGCATTTTTCAATCACGCGGCGGGAGTTGTCATTGCCTTCGGCATGGGCGCACCAGACATGCTGCGCGCCGCGTGCAAAGCAGAGGTCGATCACCGCCCGGACGGCCTCGGGCATATAGCCTTTGCCCCAAAGGGGGCGGGCCAGCCAGTAGCCGATCTCCGGCTGTCCATTGGCAAGGCTGCAGGAGCTGGGGAAAACGCCGATGCTTCCAACAGGCAGATCGCTGCCTTTCAAGGTGATGGCCCAGGTGTCCGGCTTCATCAGGATCGTCCGCAGGACGTTGAGGCTGTCCTCCACGTCCTTGTGCGGCGCCCAGCCGGCGGCGGGGCCGACCTGCGGGTCGCAGGCCCGGCGGTACAGCTCCGCCGCATCATCCTCCCGCCAGGGGCGGAGGATCAGCCGTTCGGTTTCCACACGGTCCATCTCAGACCTCCCAGTCTTCCTTCGGCTCCGTGAAGCCGGGGATGTAAGCCTTTACCCGCCCGAAGAGCTCCGGCTGCACCACGGCGTCCACCTCAATGCCGTCGTCCCGGTATTCGGTGTACTGCACGGAGGCCTCCCGCTTGAGCACATCCAGCAGGGCGCCCGCGCTGTAGGGCAGCAGCAGATGCACATGGCGCCGCCCGCGATCCAGCATCTGCGAGAGCTTTTGCACCAGGGCCTCCGTTCCCTCGCCGCTTTTGGCGGAGATGCAGACCACGTCCTCCCCGTGGGGCAGGATGCCGAAATACTGATCGCACTTGTTGTAGACGCGCACTTGCGGCGTGCTCTCGGCACCCAGCTGGCGGATCAGATCATCCACGACGCGGCTTTGCTCCTCCCATTCGGGGCTGGAGAGGTCGATCACATGCAGCAGCACGTCCGCGTAGCTCAGCTCCTCCAGCGTGGCCTTGAAGGCCTCGATCAGGTGGGTGGGGAGCTTGCGGATAAAGCCGACGGTGTCGGAGAGGAGCACCTCGGTGCTCTCGTCGATCCGCAGACGGCGGGTGGTGGTGTCCAGCGTGTCGAAAAGTCGGTCGTTGGCCGGAATGTCCGAACCGGTGAGGCAGTTTAAGAGCGTGGACTTGCCCGCGTTGGTGTAGCCCACCAGGGCCACCACGGGCATGGCGTTTTTCTCCCGGCGGCGGCGCTGGGTGCCGCGCACCTTGCGCACGGCGGCCAGTTCCTCCTCCAGCTTCTGGATCTTGCGGCGGATGTGCCGCCGGTCGGTCTCCAGCTGGGTTTCGCCGGGGCCGCGGGTGCCGATGGGGGAGGAGCCGCCGGAGGCCGTCTGCCGCACCAGGTGGGTCCACATGCCGGTGAGCCGGGGCAGCAGGTATTTATACTGTGCCAGCTCCACCTGCAGCTGGCCCTCGCGGGTGCGGGCCCGCTGGGCGAAAATGTCCAGGATCAGGCCGGAGCGGTCCAGCACCTTGACGCCCAGCTCCTCGCTGAGTACCCGCATCTGGGAGGGCGAGAGCTCGTTGTCAAAGACGGCCAGATCACATTCGTTTGCCTCGATGAGCTCCTTCATCTCCCGCACCTTGCCGTCGCCGATAAAGCTGCGGGGTTCCGGCGTGGGCCGGTTCTGGATCAGGGTGCAGACGGCCTCGCCCCCGGCGGTCTCCACCAGGGCGGCCAGCTCCTCCATGGAGACCTCAGAGGAGCGCTCATGCTCGTCCATGCTGGCGGCGGCAAGCCCCGCCAGCACGGCGCGTTCTTTTTTGTTCTCCATACATCAATTCCTTAAAAAACTGTCATCCTGAGGAGCAAAGCGACGAAGGATCTCATACGCATCGCAGATGCAGAAGCTTTTGAGATCCTTCGCTCCGCTCAGGATGACAAAACATAGTTATTTCCGCGAGAAGCAGAAAACAAATTCCCGAAAACGAGCCTACAGCTTCTTCCAGCTGTCCTCGGCCTGCTTCACCTCGGCCGCGGCGCGCTGCTGCTCCTGGAGGCGCTGTCGGCGCCTCTGCTCGGCGAGCTTCCGCTCACGCAGGTGCTTGCGGCGCAGGCGGCGGTAGCGGGTGACCAAAACGATATAGGCGGCGGCCAGCAGCACGATGAGCACGATCAGAGTGATGACCCAGCCGTTGGAGAAGATCTGGCGCAGGCGCAGGCGCATGAACTCGCCCCGGGCCAGCTCCACCCGCCCGCGGTTGACCAGCCGCACGGTGCCGTAATCATCGCCGTTGATGAGGATGCGGGCCTCGCCCAGGACTGTGCCGGCCTCCAGGGGGGCGGTCAGCTTGTCCTCATAGACCGTGGTCTGCACCTCCATGTTTTCGGTGCTGAAATCGGCGGGGAGCAGCGCGGTCAGGGCCTGCTGGGGATAGAGGGTCACCTCGCCGCCGTCCTCGGCCAGCCGGATCTTCACCTGCTCCATGGGCTCGGAGACACCCAGCAGCTCCCGATAGGAGAAGTTGTCGAACACCCAGTTATAGAGGGTGATGGAGTCGGAGAAGTTGCGGAATTCCTCGATCCCGGCGTTATAGTAGCCGTTGCAGCCCATGACGATCACCAGGGCGCGGACGCTGCCGCGCTGGGCGGTGGAGATGAGGCAGTAGCCCGCGGCGCGGGTGTAGCCGGTTTTGACGCCGGAGGCGCCCTCGTACAGATAGCTGCTGTACACGTTATAATCGGAATACTGGCTGATGAGGGCGTTGGAGTTGTGGATCACCTTGCCGTCGTTGACGTAGCGGGATTCCGGCTGATACTCGATGGTGTTGGCCATCTCCATGAACAGCGGGTGCTTCATGGCCTCGGCA
>CAMKAP010000089.1 GCA_946410505.1 uncultured Clostridia bacterium | reverse complement strand
AAGAAACTATGGCAACCTACAAGACCAAGAAGCCCTATATGTACGGTACCGGCCGTCGGAAATCCTCCGTCGCCCGCGTTCACCTGATTCCCAACGGCTCCGGTGTCATCACCATCAACGGCCGTGATATCGACGAGTACTTCGGTCTCGAGACCCTGAAGCTCATCGTCCGCCAGCCCCTGGTCGCCACCGGCACCGTCGGCAAGGTCGACGTTGAGGCCACCGTCGCCGGCGGCGGCGTGTCCGGCCAGGCCGGCGCCATCCGCCACGGCATCGCCCGCGCCCTGCTGGTCGTGGACGAGAACTACCGCAGCACCCTGAAGGCCGCCGGGTTCCTGACCCGCGATCCTCGTATGAAAGAGCGTAAGAAGTACGGTCTCAAGGCCGCCCGCCGCGCTCCTCAGTTCAGCAAGCGCTAAACTGCAGACCTACAACGGACAGTTCTTCGGAACTGTCCGTTTTTATCGGCGGATGGCTGCTTCCGGTCTGTGCCGCCCGCCGCAGTTCAGCAAACGCTGATGGGTTCTACATGATGGAAGAGGGAAAAGAATATGAACAATCGCAATCTCGTCAAAATCGCTGTACTTGTCGTTGTGCTTTTGATTCTCGCCGTTGCGCTCGCCGTGGGAATCCGTTTCTCGGTGCAGGAAAACCGGGCTGCAGCCCCCCCACTGAGCCGCTGCTGGTCGGAAAATTCCGTGCCTGCGAAGGAGCTGCGGGACTATGTGGCGAAAGTCACGAACCCTGAAGACAAAGAAAACTTCATTCCGGAAAAAGACCGCATCGCCGTGTTTGACATGGACGGTACGCTGACCTGCGAAACCTACTATACCTATTACGACACAATGATGTTTATCGAATTCTGCCTGCACGATCATCCGGAGCGCGTCTCCGACGAGCTCAAGGAGGTTGCCGCATCCATCCAGCCGGGCTATCTGGCAGACGAGTCGCTGGCGCGGAACTTTGCCAGGGCCTACGCCGGGATGACGGTAGAAGAGTTTTCCGAGTACGCCGCCGCCTTCGGCCAGAAGCAGACCGCGAGTTTTGAGAACATGCGCTACATCGACAACTTCTATCTCCCCATGGTGGAAGTGGTGCAGTTCCTGTATGAAAACGGCTTCCAGATCTATGTGATCAGCGGCACGGAGCGCACGACCACTCGCGCCATCGTGGCCAATTCCCCCATCAAAGACTATGTGGCGCCAAATCACGTGATCGGTACGGATTTCGAGGTCAAGGTGAAGGGCCACGAGGACGAAGCGTCCAACATGAATTTCAAGTATGCGGACGGGGATGAGCTGGTGCTCACCGGCGGTTTTATCCAGAAAAACCTGAACGCCAACAAGGCCATTTACATTGAACGGGAGATCGGTCAGCGTCCGGTGCTGGCCTTCGGCAACAGCGGGAGCGATACCAGCATGATGAACTACACCATCGACAGCCGCAATCCCTATCCCGCGCAGGCCTATATGGTCGTCGCGGACGATGAGGTCAGAGAATGGGGCAGACAGGACTGGGCTGCGAAGTCCGCGGATTACCTGGCCATGGGCTATATTCCGATCTCCATGAAGAACGACTTTGCCGTGATCTACCCGGAGGGGATCGTCCCGGCGGAAGAGCAGTACCGCCCCCAGGTCACGGAGCTTGCTCCGGCGGCGTGAGTGTGCTGCCGGAAATCGAATCCCTGTTTGCCAAGGACAGCAAGCGGTGATATAATAAAAATATCTCGGCTGATGAGGAAGGAGATCTTCCTATGAACGAACAGGCTGCCAACGCCAAAACGGTCAGCAAGCTGCTGTTCCGGCTGCTGCCGGTACAGGTTCTGCTGTGCGCGATCGGAGCGGTGAACGGGATCGTGTCCAGCTTCTTTGCCAGTAATTTCGTCGGCATCGAGGCCATGAGCGCGGTCGGACTGTATGGCCCGATCGGGATGCTGGTCTCGACCATCAGCACCGTTCTGGTCGGCGGCTCCACCATCCTGTGCGGCAAGTATCTGGGCCGGAACGAGCAGGAGAAGGTCCAGACCGTGTTTTCGCTGAATCTGGCGCTGTCTCTCCTGATTTCGCTGGTTTTCATTCTCCTGTACCTTGCGCTCGGCCTGCTGGACCTGACAGGCTTTCTGACCCGGGATGCGGCCGTTCGGCAGCTTTTTAACCGCTATCTGCTGGGGCAGACGGTCAGCGTCGTGCCGCAGATGCTGGGCAGCTCCTGCGCGGCGTTCCTGTCCCTGGAAAACAGGCAGGGCCGGACTTTCGGCGCAAGCATCGCGTATATAGCGGCCAACATCCTGCTCAATTACCTGTTCGTACAGCTGCTGCACCTGGAGGCGCTGGGGCTTGCCCTCGCAAACGGTCTGGGTATGTGGGTCTTCCTGGGGGTGCAGGCGCAGTTTTTCCTGTCCGGGAAGTCGATCTTTCACATCACGCTGCGCGCTCCCCGGTGGGAAGAGGCCGGCGAGATCCTGCGCATCGGGCTTCCGGGGGCTGCCAGCAACCTTTACCAGACCGCCCGCGGCCTGATTGTGAACAAGCTCCTGGAGGTTTTTGTGGGCAGTGCGGGCATCTCCGCCTTCGCGGCCGCCAACAATCTGCTGGGGCTGGTATGGGCGCTGCCCGGCGGGATGCTGGCGGTGTCCCGGATGGTGATCAGCGTGAGCGTGGGCGAGGAGGACCGGCAAAGCCTGACGGACGTGATGCGGGTGATGTTCCGGCGCTTCCTGCCGCTGATGGGCGCCGTTTCGCTGGCGGTGATCCTCAGTGCCGTGCCCCTGACCCGGATCTTCTACCAGGATCCGGCGGAGAGCGTGTTTATGATGACCGCCTGGGGCTTCCGGATCCTGCCGCTGTGCATGCCGCTGAGCATCATCTGCATGCACTTTACCTGCTACTGGCAGTCCTCCGGCAAGGAGGGCATCGTGCATCTTCTCGCCCTGTTGGACGGCGTGGTCTGTGTGGCAGGGTTTTCCGCGCTGCTGATCCCCACCATCGGGATGAACGGCGTATACATCGCAAACGTGCTCAACGGTGTTGTGACCACGCTGGTGATTTTCGGCTTCGCCTGGCTGAAAAACCGGCGCCTTCCCCGCAGCGCGGAGGAGCTCATGGTCATCCCGGAGGACTTCGGCGTGCCGGCGGAGGCGCGGATGGATCTGAGCGTACGCAGCATGGAGGACGTGGTCGCCGTATCCCGGAAGGTTCAGCGCTTTTGCCTTGACAGAGGGATTGGCGCGCGCAGCGCCTATCTGGCCGGGCTCTCCATGGAGGAGATGGCCGGAAACGTGGTGGACCACGGTTTTACCAAGGACCGGAAGACGCACAGCGTGGATCTGCGTGTGGTGCACAAGGACGAGGACGTGATCCTGCGCATCAAGGACGATTGTGTCCCCTTTGACCCGCGGGAGCGGCAGGCGATGGCAGCCCCCGACGATCCGGCCAAAAACATCGGCCTCCGGCTTGTGTTCCGAACGGCGAAGGACGTGCAATACCAGAACATCCTGGGGCTGAATGTGCTGACCCTCCGGATCGGCGGACAGACGCACTGACGCAAAACACATTGGTTCTTTCCCGGCGTGTTTGCAGATATACGCAGCGTATCCCCTGCGAACCGCCTGGTGACGATTGCATACGGACAGTTCTTCGGAGCTGTCCGTTTCCTTTTTCCGCCTTTCCGGTGTGTGCACTTCCTGAAGAATTCTTAAGACCCTCGACTTTGCGCCCCGGGCGTGATAGGATGGATATACATAAGGATTCGCGGAATCTTCTAAACGACGGAGGAACGTAATATGAAAAAAAAGAATCTGCGGGCGCTGCTTTGCCTGGTGCTGGGCGCTGCCCTGCTGCTTTGCGCCTGCGGCACGGGCGCTGTGGAAGCGGAAACGCCCGAGGAGCCGGCGGAAGCGGCGCTGCCGGAGGGAGCGGTCAGCGTGAGCACGGTGGACGAGCTGCTCTCCGCCATCGCCCCCAACGCGGTCATTGTGCTGAAGGAGGGCGAATACAACCTGAGCACAGCCGCTGACTACGGCACGGAGGACTTGCAGGGCTATTACCGGTGGGAGCTGGTTTACGGCGGCTGTGGGCTGGTCATCTCCAATGTGCCCGGCCTGCGCCTCATGGGGCAGGGGCAGGTCAGCATCCTGGCCGCGCCCCGCTATGCCGAGGTCCTCAGCTTTCGGGACTGCTGGGATCTGAGCCTGGAGGGGCTGACCCTGGGCCACACCACGGAGCCGGGTGGCTGCGCGGCGGGGGTGCTGAGCTTACAGAACTGTGACGGGGTCCAGGTCTCCGGCTGCCGTCTCTTCGGCTGCGGTTCCATGGGCATCACGGCGTTCAATTGCAGTGCTGTGGCCGTGCGCGGCAGCCGGATCGATTCCTGCAGCAACGGCGCGGTCAGCGCAAACAATTGCCGGGACCTGCGCCTGGAGGACTGCGCGCTCTGCGACTGCGGTCTGAGCCAGGACGCGCCGGGCGGCAGCCTGATCTTTGCGGAGCGCTGTGTGGGCTTCGCGCTTGTCAACTGTGAGATCACGGGAAACCGGGTCTATCGGCTGCTGCAGAACCAGCGCTCCAGCCAGGCGGTCATGCTGGGCTGCAAGGTGGAGAGCAACCGGGTGCTGGAGTCCGTATTCCTGCTGGAGGCCCGCAGTGTGACTGTGGACAAGTGCTCCTTCCAGCTGCGGCAGGGCGAGCGCTATTATGAAAACGCGAACGCTCTCTTTGCCAAGGATATCGGGGGAGAGGATCTGATCAGCTTTGACCTGGACCACATGGAGCTGGCCCGGGCAGAGTACGCCGGCCCCGCAGAGCCGGAGCCCGTGCAGACAGAGTCGGTCACACGGCCCGACGGCATCCGGGAGGTCCGCGTGCGCACGGTGGACGAGCTGCTGGCCGCCATCGCGCCGGACACCTGTATCGTGCTGGAGGAGGGCGTTTACGACCTGTATGACGCCGCCGACTACGGCAGCCCGGGCGGCGAATGGTACAGCTGGGAGGAATGCTATGACGGCTACCTCCTGTGCCTGAACGACATCAGCGGGCTCTGGATCCAGGGCGCCGGACGGGAGAACACTCTGATCTGCGCCGAGCCCCGTTACGCCGCGGTCTTCTCCTTCCGCAACTGCGAAAACCTGGGTCTTGCCGACCTCACCGCCGGCCACAGCGAGGCGCCTGCCTACTGTACGGGCAACGTGCTGGACTATGACAGCTGCCGGAATGTGAGTGTGGAAAACTGCGGGCTTTTCGGCTGCGGCGTGCTGGGGATCTGGGCCTGGAACTGCGAAAACATGCAGATCCGGGGGACGGAGATCTATGAATGCTCCTACGGCGCCGCCTCCATCGACAGCTGCACGGACGTGCGCTTTGAGGGCTGCAGCATCCACGACTGTGATGACGGCAACGATCTCCTCTTCCTGTCCAGCAGCTCCGTCACCTGGGACGGAGAGGAGCTTATGGACGGGACGCACTTCTTCGACCATGAGCATTACACCGGGCCGCAGGCGCAGGGCTGGTAAAAAAGGATGGGGCCTTCCCGCCGCCCAAAAACGGACAGCGCTTCCGCGCTGTCCGTTTTCTGCTTCCGCGTCTTGATTTTTTCGGAAATACAGACTATGCTTAACAGAGATTGAAAATTCAAACTGTGAGGTGTTTCATATGAAAGTTGTGGTTGCGGGCGCCTTCGGGCATCTGGGAAGCGACCTTGTCCGCGAGCTGGTAAAGCGGGGGCATGAGGTTGTCGGCTTCGGCCGCACGATCCGGCCCATCCCCGGCTATGACGGCAAATTTCAGGCTGTCAGGGCCGATGCCCAGGACCCGGAGAGCCTGCGCGGCGTGTGCGACGGGGCGGACGTGGTGATCTCCACCGTGGGTCTCACCAAGGCCAGCGCCGAGTACAGCTGCTACGACGTGGACTACCAGGGCAACATGAACCTCCTGAACGAGGCCCGACGCGCCGGTGTGCGGCACTTCGCCTACGCCTCCGTCCTCAAGGCGGACGGCGATCCCACGGTCCCCATGCTGGACGCCAAGGCGAAGTTTGAAAACCAGCTCAAGGCCAGCGGTCTCAAGTGGGTCATCTTCCGCCCGTCGGGCTACTTCTACGACATCGCCAAGGTCTTCATGCCCATGATCGAAAAGGGCAAGGTGACGCTCCTCGGCAAGAAGGACGTGCACTGCAACGTGGTGGACACGCCGGACTTCGCCGCCTTCATCGTGGAGCATATGTGCGACGACGGCGCCATGTTCGACGTGGGCGGCAAGGAGGTCTGGAGCTATGAGGAGCTGGCGCGGATGTTCTTCGCCGCCGCCGGCAAGGAGCCGCAGATCAGCCGCGCGCCCGTCTGGCTCTTCGACGTGCTGGCATGGGTCAACAAGCGGAAGAAGAACGGCAAGGAGGCCATTATCCGCTTCTCCAAGTGGACCCTGACCCATGAGATGGTGGCTGACACCCGCGTAGGCGAGACCAGCTTTGCCGAATATATCAAGAGCTGCTACAGAAAGTGAGCGCGGCCCCATGATCGTATATTTTTCCGGCACCGGCAACAGCCGTTTTGTTGCCAAAAGGATCGCAGAGCTGACACAGGACGAGCTGTGCGACGCGAGCGTCTATACCCGCGAGGGGAAAGGCGCGGACTTCAGCAAACCCGGCTGCTATGTTTTCGTCTCGCCGGTCTATGTCTCCGCGCCGCCCCGGGTGTTTCAGGACTTCATCCGCAAGTCCCGCTTTCCGAACAATGTGCGGGCCTATTTCATCATGACCTGCGCCGGCGGCATGGGCGGCAGCCCCGAATACTGCCGGAGGCTTGCCAGTGAGAAGGGCTTTGCCTATCTGGGCACCGTCCAGGTCTGCATGCCGCAGAACTATCTCGCCTTCTTCAAGACCCACTCACCGGAGGAAAACCGGGAGAAGGTGCGTGAGGCTCTGCCCATCATTGAGGGGATCGCCGACTACATCCTCAACGGCAGAGAGCTGCCCGACCCGGGCATGAAGGCCTGGGAGTATCTCTCCACCGAGATGATCATCGGCATGTACTACAAGGATTTCATGCGGGACAAGGCCTTCCGCGCAACGGAGGCCTGTATCGGCTGCGGCCGCTGCGCCGCCGTCTGCCCCCTGTCGAACATCCGCCTGGAGGGCGGGCATCCGGTCTGGGGCGGTAACTGCACCCATTGCATGGCCTGTATCAATCTCTGCCCCAAAAACGCCATCGAATACGGGAAAAAGTCCGTCGGGAAGCCCCGCTACAAAGGGCCGGACAAGCTCTGACGGGCGCGCAAAGAGAAAACAGGATGGGAAAAACGGCGTTTTTTCCCATCCTGTTTTGGAGACTGTCAAAAAACCTCGCAGGAAGGCTCCTATAATGATCATCGGATGGCGAAATCAATCGATGATTCGATTGATTTCGCTGCCAAACGACAAGTTTGGCAGCGAATGATTATCAAAATCATTCGCCCGATGCTCATTGCAATGAATATATGGCAAAACAGCCAGGCTGTTTTGCTGCGCAGCAAAGCTGCGCGGCGAAAAGCTTTTTGGCTTTTCGCCATCCTATAATCATTATACAGAGCAGCGGGGGAGCTCGAGGGGGCAAGGCCCGCCTCGAGTACAATCAGACGCCGCCCGAAAAGATTGATTTTCAAGCTTTTCGGATAACAGCAATTTGCCTTCTGGCAAATTGCTCGGCGGCAGAAGCGCAGTCAAAAAAGTCTTCCCGGGACTTTTTTGACAAGCTGGAAAACAGGATGGGAAAAACGGCGTTTTTTCCCAT
>CAMKAP010000088.1 GCA_946410505.1 uncultured Clostridia bacterium | reverse complement strand
GGGCCAGTGTCCGCAACGGCATCGACATCATCCGTATTTTTGACGCGCTCAACGACACCGACAACCTGAAGGTAGCCGTGGAGGAGACCGTAAAATCCGGAGCCATCGCCTCCGGCGCCATCTCATATACCACCAGCCCCGTGCACACCCTGGAAAAGTACGTGGAGATCGTCCGCGAGCTCAAGGCCATGGGCGCTTCCACCATCTGCATCAAGGATATGGCGGGCATCCTGTCTCCCAAGAACGCCTACGATCTGGTCTCCGCCATCAAGGACGCGGTGGATCTGCCGGTCGTGGTGCACACGCACTCCACCACCGGCTTGGCGTTCATGACCTACCTCAAAGCTGTTGAGGCGGGCGCCGACGTGATCGACACCGCCATCTCCCCCTTCTCCGGCGGCACCAGCCAGCCCGCCACCGAGACGCTGAAGTACGCGCTGGAGGAGCTGGGCTGGGAGACCGGACTTGACGGAGATGCGCTTCTGAAGTGCCGGCAGCTCCCAGAGGGGCACGGCGTTGCCCAGGTCGCCCCGGGCGATCACGATCTCGTCGGCTTCATCCAGGATCTCCTCCAGCCGGCTGACGCCCGCCAGGTTTTCAATCTTGGCATAAAGGCGGATCCCCACGGGAAGCGCTGCGCGTACGGCCACCAGATCGTCCCGGGAACGTACAAAAGGCTGCATCACGCCGGTCACGCCGAAGTCCCGGGCCAGGGCGAGGTTTTCCCGGTCTGCCTCTGTCAGTGCGGGGAGCGAGAGACTCTGTCCCGGCAGCGCGGCGCTCTTACGGCTCAGCAGCACGCCGCCCCGTACAACGCGGGCTGTCTCCGCCGTCTCGCACATCAGCAGCAGCTTTCCGTCGTCCAACAGGATCTCCTGCCCCGGGCAGAGCAGCTCCCTCGCACAAGGCGGCAGGTGCAGCGCCTCCGTGGCAATCACCACGCCTTCAGGGAGGCTCAGCGGCTCTGCAAAGCGCCCCACGCGCAGCTCCGGCCCCTGCATGTCGATGAGGAGCTTCGGCTGTATGCCGCTGCGCTGTGCCGCCCGGTGCAGCGCCTCCGTGAGCGGCGCAGCCTCAGGCAGCGTCACATGGCTCAGATTCAGCCGAACGCCCGTCATACCCAGGCGCAGCATTTCCGCCAGAGTCTCCGCCTGCGCGCAGGCTGGCCCAAGCGTCCCGAAAATGTCGATCATTCTCTTCTCCTCACAGAAAAACGGACGGCTTCCGTCCGTTTTTCTCTGTTTATCAGTCTGAAATCTGCGAGAGAGCGGCGGCGTACCAGTACTTGCCGCGGCGTACAAAGACCATCTGTTCGGCGTTCTCCTCGGTGGAGCTGACCTCCTCCACCCAGGTGGAGGCCGTCTTGTCCACTTCAAACTCCACCGTGCAGGTATAGCAGCTGTCGCCGATCTGGTGGAGGTTGTCAAAATGCAGCTTCCGGTCGCTGTCGGTCCTGGCGGCCCAGATCATGGCCGCTCTGGACTGGGCAATGTATGCCTGCAGCTGGGTGCCTCCCAGGGTCGCGTTGAGCAGTTTATAGTAAATATCACCGTCGAAGGGCTTGGTGGTATAGTCCACATAGCGGTTAAAGTAGCCCACGGCCAGCTCGTCCAGATGGGCCAGCAGCTTTTCCTCTTCCTCGTCCGCGGCCACATCCGAGGGGTGGAAGAAGTGATAGCTGTTCTCCCCCGTCATAATGGGCCTGAGGAGCTTCCCGTCGGCGCTGTAAGCCAGCACCTCGGGCTGGGAATAGAGTCCGTCAAAGACATAGACGTTTGTGAGGAAGGCCGCGTCCCCGGTATAGTTCTCCAACCCTTCCAGCAGACCGTAGGAGCTCTCGCTCACATCCTGTGCGCCGAGCTCCGCGCCGCCCACAGTGATGCGGATATCCTCCGGCGCCGTGATGCGCAGGCTCCCGCTGCCGCCCAGCGCCGCGCTGTAGCGCAGGGTCTTCCCCCGCTTCTCGGCGGCCAGTTCCCTGCCGTCGGCACTCACGTGGATCTCTCCGTACACGGGGCCGATCCGGTAGCGCTGCAGCCGGGGCACGGTATCCATCCGGCTCTCAAGATCGCTCAGGTTCTCGATCTCGACCGCCTTGTCGCTCAGATATTCGCTGCCGACGGGAAGCCCGTTGAGCGCCAGCTCCTGGCCCTCCAGCGCGGTGATCTCCACCGTGGCAGAGCGCAGGTTCTTCGTAATATCCCCGGAGCTGACGCGCCCCAGCTTCCAGTTGTGCCGTCCGAAGGGCAGCCTCTGCTCGCCGCTGACCAGCTCCACCCGGCAGAGATTGGATGGCCCGCTGCGCACATAGAAGATGGCATGGCGGCCGTCGCTGCCGCTCTTTTCGCTGCGGTAGCTCAGGGGCTGATCGGTGGTCAGCGAGCTGCGGTACTCGGCGAAGAGGGCCTGCGGATCCTCGAACTCGCTCAGTTCAAAGTCCAGATCCTGCGCCGCCCGGTCCAGCCAGTCCTCCGCGCTCATCAGCTCCAGCAGCTCCTCCATGCGCGCCTCCGGGCGCGTCACCTCATAGATGCCCAGATACTGATAGAACAGGAAGCAGCCCAGAAGGCCCGCCGCCAGCAGGGCCAGCGCCCAGCAGCAAAGGAAGAGCGGCCAGAGGCGCCGTGTTTTCTTTTCTTTCACGGGCGCGGAGGCCTTCATTTCGTTTTCAGCCATCCACGTCACCTTCTTCCATCAGCAAAAACGCCGTCGGGATCCGCCGCGGTCCCACCACGGAGGCGCAGTTGTTGATGATCTCGCCCCCATAGACCATGACGGAGGAGGAACCTCCATCCAGGTTGCCGGCGTTCACCGCGCCGTATTCCAGCATGATGTCGCACAGATCCTGCATCGTGGCGCCCAGGGTACTGATGCTGCGTCCGTCCAGCACCAGCAGGAGCAGCGCACCGTCCTCCCGCTGGCCGATGGCCGTGCGGGGGTTGACGCCGCCGCCCAGGTTGTGCTTCTGCACCTCACCGTTGATGATGAGCGCGGAGGCAAGCCCGTCGTGGGTCTCAAAGCTGACGCCCCAGCGGATGCCCGCCTCCTGCGCCTGCTTCACGGTCATAAAGCCCACATGCAAGATCCCGTCGCCGTCCAGGCCCACCACATGAAAGCCGCCGGTGCGATTGGCGCCCCAGGTGACTTCGCCGTCGTCGATCACCAGGCCCTGGGGCGTGCTGCCGTTGCCGTGGCCGCCCTCGTCATTGAAGCCGCCCGCGTTGATGCCGGCAATGGCTCCGTATTTCTCCACCATCTCCGTCAGCTGCCAGCCGGCCTCCCGGCCGAAATTGTCCGAGGTGCCGAGGATGACCCGCTTGGGGTCGTCCACGATCAAAAGCTTGCCCTTGCAGGTGCCTTCGGAAATGTCCAGAAGCTCATAGCCCGGGCCGTCTTCCTCGCCGCTGTCCACACTCTCCTCCATATGGATGAGGGAGGTGTTCACGCTCACAGACTCCTCGACGGGCGAGCTGACAGACTTATACCGCTCCAGCTCCTCCTCGCTCAGGAAGATGCGGGATACCCAGCGAATGGCGCTGGTCTCCCGAACGGAACGGGTGAAGGTCTCCGTGGCTGTGGGAGAGGGACCCTTCTCCAGCACCCAGATCACGCCCAGCAGAATGAGCAGCAGACAGCCGAGCGTCACGCCCAGAAAGGCCAGCGCCCGTCCCAGCAGCTTCGGCAGCTGTTTCTTCGTCTTGTTCTCTGTTTCCATACAGGTCTCCTGTAGTCTTACGGTTATTCGTAACTGAATAATCGTATCATTCTTCCCCGGGCTTGTCAAGAATTGACATGCCCCGGAGAAGCGCCGTGCCGCGGCCGGTCTGCTGACCGGCCGCGGCGTGATCCTTTCTCTATGCAATTGGTCACGACTTCCCTCGCTGCGCGCAGGATGCCCTTGTCATTCGGCCTCGTCGAACACCAGACTCACTTTAAACAGATCCCCGTCCACCGTGATGTGCATCTCACCCTTTTGGAGCTGGGCAAGGCTCATGGCGATGGAGAGGCCCAGGCCGCTGCCCTCGCTGCTGCGGGAGGCGTCCCCCCGGACGAAGCGCTCGGCCAGCTCCTCACCGTTCACGTTCAGGCGGCTGCGGGAGATGTTGCGGAAGGTGATCTCCGCGCTCCCGTCCTTTGCCGCCAGGTCCAGATAGACCCGGGTCCCGGGCTGGGCGTATTTGACGATGTTGCCCAGCAGATTGTCAAAGATGCGCCACATGTGCCGCCCGTCGCCCCGGACCTGCACAGGCCGCTCCGGCTTGGAGACGAGCATCTCCAGCCCGGCTTTTTCCATGCGCTCCCGGTATTCGCCCGCAGCCTGATCCAGCAGCACGCCCAGCTCCAGGGTCTCCCAGTTCACCGTGAGCGCGCCGGTGGAGGCCTTGGAGGCGTCCATCAGGTCCTCGATGAGTTTCTTAAGCCGGGCCGCCTGTCGGGAGAGCACTTCCACATAGCCCCTGGCCGTCTCATTCTGAAGCTCCTCTTTCTCCAGCAGATCCACATAGCTCACAATGGAGGTCAGGGGGGTCTTGATGTCGTGGGAGACATTGGTGATCAGCTCCGTGCGGAAGCGCTCGGACTTCATGCGCTCCTCCACCGCGGCGTTCACGCCGTCGCGGATGGCGTTTAAGTCCTCCGCGTGCTCCTTGAGCTCCAGGAACATGCCTTTCGTGTCCACGCTCGCGTTCAGGTTGCCCTTGGCGATCTCCTTTGCCGCAAGGCGGAGCTTGCGCATCTGCCAGACGATATAGAGTAGCGCCGGGTACAGGACGAAGAGCCGCAGGAAGAACAGCAGCCAGGCGTTCCCGCTCCCGCCGTCGTACATGGCGGTGAGCAGGAAATCAACAAACAGCAGTCCCCCGATGATCACAGCCCAGCGGCCCATCATCGGCAGGGCCTTCAGCCCCCGCACCGCAAGGCTCCCCAGTGTCTTGCAGAGCTTCACCAGCCAGCGCCAGACATGCGTGATCAAATTGTTCTTCCACACTGTGCCGCACTTGACGCGCACGGCCAGGCTCATGCACCAGAAGAGGAAGATGAGCCCCGCCAGCAGCAGAAGCAGCGCGATGAAGGTAAGGCCGACCGCGTCAAAGCTCCAGCCCGGTCCAAAAATGCCCGCAAACACAACGGTCTCCGCCGACAGGATCAGGATCGTAAAGAGGTCAAAGGGGATACGGTCGGCAAAGCTCTCCCGCGGCTGCTCCTCTCCCCTGTGCCAGCCCGCGGCGCCCAGCAGGAAGAGGAAGAGCAGGATGCCGAGGAGCAGGCTCCCGACGGCGAGCGCGGGCCAGAGCGTACGGTAGTTATAGAGGATGTTGAAAACATGCAGACGGCCCCAGACAGCATCGCCGGGCTGCAGATCACGCAGGATATAGCCGTGCACACGGATGGTGTTTTCCCGCACCCAGTCGTTCACTTCCTCCTGGGTGTTGAATTCGCGGCGCTCGCCCGTCATGTAGTCCTGCACCACATAGCAGGCCTCGGTCTGCGGAGGCGTCAGCGACGGCGCAGCGGTCGGCCGAGGAGTGACGAAAGGCTCCGGCGTGACCGGAAGTTCCTCTGTCGCCTCCTCCATCGGCACAGGTGTCGGCGTAACGGTCGGATCATCGTCCGGCTGCGGCTCAAAGGCCTCCGTCTCGGCCTCCACGGTCGTCATCCAGCTGCTGTAGTTCGGCGCGATCTCCACGACCTCGTCCCAGAGCGTCTTCTCGCCCTCGTAGTCGGAATACAGCTCCTCGCCGTCCCGGTTCAGGATCGTGCAGCGGAAGTTGACGCTCTGCTCCATCTTCTCCATTATGCCGCTGCGCAAGCGGTCCCCGGCATCATAGCTCAACTCTGTGCCGAGCCCCGACACCGCCTCCCGCGCCGCGGCCTCATAGCCCAGGGTGTAGGCGCCGCTCTCGGAGAGATAGAACGCCCCGCCCGCCGAGCCCGCGCAGATGAGCACCATCGCGCACAGCAGCAGCACGGCAAGCCCTTTTGCAAATACGCTTTGTCTGAGTGTTTTCATACCGAAACCTCCATTCAGGGAGTTCAGAGGGATTTCCCTCTGATGATTCGCCCGCAGGCGAAAAACAGATCCCGATCGTTTTTTGCGGGGCGTGTACCTCGCGAAAATCGCTTCTCACCCCGCGAGTGCGCGCGGCGGGGCGCATTCCTCCCGATCAAAAGGGTTTTCAATCCTTTCGATCGAATTTGTATCCCTGGCCCCAGACGGCCTTGATGTACCGCGGCTCGGCGGGGTTGATCTCCAGCTTTTCCCTGAGATGCCGGATGTGCACGGCCACAGTGCTCTCCGCGCCGTAGGGCTCCTCGTTCCAGACCCGGCGATAGAGCGTCTTTGGGGCAAAGACCTCGCCCGGGTGCTGCATCAGCAGCTTCAGGATCTCAAATTCCCGCGGGGTAAGGGAGACGGCCTCCCCGTCCGCGCTGACGGTTTTCTGCCTGTCGTCCAGCGCGATACCGCCGATCATAAGCACGCTCTCCCGTTCCTGTCCGCCGCCGAGCTGCAGATAGCGCCGCAGCTGTGAGCGCACCCGGGCCAGCAGCTCCACGGGGTTGAAGGGCTTCGTGATGTAATCGTCCGCGCCCACGTTGAGGCCCAGCACCTTGTCCGTGTCCTCTCCCTTGGCTGTGAGCAGGATCACCGGAACGTTCGACTCCTCCCGCAGCTTCGCCATCGCGCTGATGCCGTCCAGCACGGGCATCATGATGTCCATGAGTACCAGCTGAATGTCGTTTTGCCGCAGCAGCTCCAGCGCCTCCTGCCCGTTATAGGCACACAGGGTCTCGTAGCCCTCGGCCTCCAGATAGATTTTCAGCGCCGAGACAATATCGCGCTCGTCGTCGCAGATCAGGATCCTTGCCATGCTCCCCTCTCCCTTCGTATGAGACAAGTATACCCTCCCGGCTCTTAAGAACCAAGAGGGTATTTGATTAAGATTTGATTAAGGCACCGTGGATCAGAATTCCACGAACTGTCCGAGAAGCGCGTCGACCCGCTCCGCGTCGGTGGAGAAGACCGTGATGCTTGCCATGTACTGCCCGGACTTGATGAGGATCATCCGCTCCAGAACCGGCACGCCGTTCATTTCCGCAGTCACCAGCAGGGAGACCCGGTCGCGCCCGGCAAATTCATAATTCTCCGTCTCGATCTGCACATTCGTAAAGCCCACCTGCTCCAGTGCGGGCTTGAGCTGGGGAAGGGCGATCTCGGCGTATTCCTTCGGCGTCAGCAGTACGCCGTACAGGTATCCCAGATTTTCAAGCTGAATATTCAGGTTGTCCCCGCTCTCGTCCAGCGCGATGGCGTAGAGATCACAGGTCGATCCCGCCTGGCGGAGCTGGTCGGCGAGTGTCTCGTCATTGATGGTGTCCGCCACGGCTCCCATGGCTTGTGCCGTCTCTTCCGGGCTCAGGATATACCAGTTCTCCGGGAAATCGACGGCAATGCCCAGCAGCTCGCTTTCATAGCGGTTGCCCTGCTTTTCGCCTAGAGCATCCGCGGTGTCCACCTGCTCATCCAGCGCCTCAAAGACCGCGAGCATCTCATCCAGCCTGGCACTGTCCGTGGAAAAAGCGGTGAGGGAGGCCATATACTGCCCGCTCTTGAGGAAGATCATGCGCTCGACAAAAGCGACGCCGCCGCTGCTGCCGGTGATCAGGACAGACTGGCGCGTATCCCCCGCAAAGTCGAATTCCTGACGCTCCAACGCCAAATCCTGGATATCCAGATTTCCGAGCGCTTCCTCCAGCTTGGGCAGAGCGATGGATAAATAGGCCTCTTCACTCAGAAAGCTGC
>CAMKAP010000087.1 GCA_946410505.1 uncultured Clostridia bacterium | reverse complement strand
CTCAATCCCATTGATTCGCTGCTTAAGACGGTGGGTCAGTATATCGACAAACCGGAGCTGAGCATCGACAGCCTGATCACCGCCATTGACCTTGAGCACCTTGACTTCACCTCCATCTTCGGCATCCTGAAGGACGGCAGCCCCATCATCGGCGGCCCCGCCGACTTCCAGACCTATAAGGATCAGCTCCAGGAGGCCGTCGGCGGCGGCGCGTTCCTGGTGCGCAACGGCGAGATTTATATCACCTCTACGACCAATTACTACAACAGCCGCGCCTCCCGTACCTGCGTCGGCATCACGGCTGACGGCAAGGTCGTCATGATGGTCCTGGACGGCCGCCAGCTTCCGTTCTCCGCGGGCGGCAGCTCCATTGAGATCGCTCAGATCATGCTGGAGGCGGGCTGCGTGACCGCCATCAATCTGGACGGCGGCGGCTCCACGACCTATGCCGCCAAGCAGGAGGGTCAGGACCGTATTTCTGTCGTGAACCGTCCTTCCGACGGTTTTGAGCGCCGCGTCAGCTCTTCGCTGCTGGTGGTTTCCGGCGCCAGAAGCTCCAATGAATTCGACCATGCCACCCTTTCCGCCGAGTATAATTACATGACGGTCAATTCCAGCCTGCCCATCCAGGCGCTTGGCGTCAGTGCCTCCGGCGGTTCCGCCGAGATCCCTGCGGGGGCGGTCTGGGCGGTTGCCGATCCCGAAATCGGCACGCTCGATGAAAACCATGTCTTCACCGCCAAGGCGCTCGGCACGACGGAGATCACCGTGACGCTGGGCGAGGAGACGGTCGGCAGCATCACGATGAACGTGGTGGAGCCGGACGGGCTCAGCTTTGAGTCGGATGACATCATTGCGGTATACGGCTCGACGATCCCCGTCCCCCTGCAGGCGACCTATCATGGGAACCCGGTTTATCTGAGCAGCGAAACCGACCTGATCGACTTTTCGCTGGACCAGTCCGGTGCCGGCAGCTTCTCCGGCCTGAACTTCACTGCGGCCGGCGAGGAATGCGGCGTCCGCTCCACCACGGTTACCGCCACGCTCTGGAGCAACATCAATGTCACCGCGCAGTCTGTGATCTATCTCTACAAGTCCGGCGAGGCGATCTTTGATTTCAACAATGCGACTGCGGGCGACCGCAAGCTGGCCTGGGTCCGCGATGTCAGCAACTCCACCACGGATGACAAGGTGATCTACTATATCTCCGACCCGAACCAGGAGATGATCATCTCCTACGTGTTCGCGCTGGATATGAACGATCTTTCCATCCCGGAGAATATCGCCCAGGCGCTTCCGGTGCTTGGTTCGTTTATCGGCGGCGGCGTGACGACGGGTGAAGTTTCTGCCTTCTCGCTTTTGCTGATGCTGGCAGAACGCATCAGCCCGAGCACCACGGTCACGGTCGAGGTCCAGCTGGATCCGGCGCTGAATCTGGATCTGTCGGAGCTCTTTATCAGCTGCGACTACTTTGAACTCGGCACGACCAGCTTTGATCCGGAGACCAATCGCCTGACGCTGGTCTGCAACTGGATCAAGGTGGACGGACAGATCGATCCCGCGAGCGCCAACCCCGTCTGCATCGTGAGCGGCATCAAGGCCACGGTGAAGGAAGACGCCCAGTGGGACGAGCAGGACCAGATCGCGCTCACGAACTCCGGCATCATTCACTACAACGCACGTATCCGCAGCTCTCAGGCATACAATCTGGCTGGCAGTTCTATGGCGCAGCAGTTTGGCGTGACCCAGTACGACAATACGGCCAATCTTGTCAACGACAAGGGCGCCCAGTTCAGCAGCACCCATGCGGAATTCGAGGACAGCTTCATTCTGGATAAGACCGCGTACAGCGGCTGGGTGACGGAGGAGGACGGCAGCATGTTCTACTACGTCAACAACCAGAAGGTGACCGGTCTGCAGTATCTGCCCCATAACGATCAAGCGCCGGAAGGCAGCCCCGAAAAGCTCTACTACACCTTCACCGATGAGGGCGTCTGCAGGGGCGTGTACACCGGCCTTGTTCCCCGGGAGGAGGGCGGCTTCTACGCCTCCGTCGCCGGTGAAGAGAAGACCGGCTGGCGCGAATTCGACGGCAACAACTACTACTTCGATCCGAAGACCCACGTCTCTGTCGACGGGATCCAGACCATCAACGGCCTGACCTACACCTTCGCCGATTACATTCTGATCCTCGGCGCGTGGAAAGAGGAGGACGACGGTACGCATTACTACTGGGCCGGACGTCTGATGCAGAATCAGTGGGTGCAGGTCGGCAGCGATTACTATTATCTGTTCGGCTCCGGCGGCCGCCGTGCAGAGGGCATCTCCCGCACGCGTGACCTGACGCATACCTACTGGGGCACCTTCATTTTCACCGATGACGGCGTGTTCCTGAAGGACCAGAACGGTTTCTACGAGACGGACAACGGGACCTACTGGACAGTTGACGGCGAGATCATCACCTATCCCGGCCTCATGAAGATCGACGACAACTATTACTACTTCAAGAGCAACGGCACGATGGTCAAGGGCTGCGAATACTATATCAGCAAGACCAACGGCCTGCTGCCGGCGGGAAGCTATACCTTCGATGAAAACGGCGTCCTGCAGCTCTACAACGGCATCGTCAATGTGGACGGCGTGCTGACCTACTTCGTCAACGGGGAGAAGACCTATGCCGGCCTGATCAAGATCGATGACGACTATTATTACGTCAAGAGCAACTGCCAGCTGGCGGTCAGCTGCACCTACTACGTCAGCAAGACCAACGGCCTGATGGAGCCCGGCGCTTACAGCTTTGACGCCGAGGGCAAGATGATCCTCAACGGCGGCGAGCCCGAACCGCCTGAGAATCCGGACGATCCGGATCCCGAGTTCACCGGCATCAAGCGCGATGACGACGGCGTTCTGCGCTATTACATCAAGGATGTGATGCAGAAGAACAGCGGCCTCATCCAGCTCGACGGCAATTTCTACTATGTCAACGGCTCCGGCGTCGTGATCAGCGGCCGCTATTACGGCATCACCAAGACGAACAGCCTGGGCTATGTCAAGGAAGACGGAAGCAAGGCGCTGTTCCAGTCCGGCAAGACCTACTCCTTTGATGAGAACGGCGTTCTGCAGCTGCGGGACGGCATCGTGGAGGTAAACGGCGAGAAGTATTACTACGTCGACAGTGTGAAGACCTACGCCGGCCTGATCGAGATTGACGGGGATTACTACTATGTCTCCAGCTCCTGCAAGCTGATCGTTGACCGCAGCTACTACGTCAGCAAGACCAACAATCTCAAGCCTGCCGGGACCTACAGCTTCGACAAGGACGGCAAGATGATCGTTCCCGGCACGGAGCCGGTCGATCCTCCCACGCCCACCGATCCTCCCACGCCCACCGATCCTCCCACGCCTACGGATCCTCCCACACCCACCGATCCCCCTGTGGATCCCAGCTTCACCGGCATCAGGGCGGACAGCGACGGTGTCCTGCGCTATTACATCAAGGATGTGATGCAGAAGAACAACGGCCTGATCCTGCTTGACGGCAACTACTACTATGTGAACGGCTCAGGCGTCGTGATCAGCGGGAAGGACTATGCGATCACCAAGACCAACGGCCTGTCATACACGAAGGCAGACGGCACTGTGGCCGCATTCCAGGCGCAGAAGAACTACAGCTTCGATGCCAACGGCGTTCTGCAGCTGCGCGACGGGATCGTGGAGGTAAACGGCGAGAAGTACTACTACGTAGACAGCGTGAAGACCTATGCCGGCCTGATCGAGGTGGACGGTGCGTACTACTATGTCAACAGCTCCTGCAAGCTGGTCGTCGGCCGCAGCTACTATGTCAGCAAGACCAACGGCCTGAAGCCTGCCGGAACCTACAACTTTGACGCAGACGGAAAACTGATCTGATCCCTGCGTCAACACAGGCAAATACGATTCACCAGGATATGGATCCCCGGGAGTGGCATTCTGCTTCCGGGGATCTTTTCTAAAGGAGACACTATGAGGTTCATCGTGTGTCATCCGGCTCAGCAGCATTCCTTTCATTTGGCGATCGCAGCCAAAAGAGCCGGGGTACTGGAAAAATACATTACAACGGTGTATGATAAGAAGAAATCACTGACGGAAAAAGCGGCCGGAATGCTTCGGGGAAAGTATCGGCAGAAAGCGAGAAGCCGCCGCTGCGAAGAACTCCGGGAAGAGGAGGTCCTGCAGTTCTGCGAGGCGGAGGGCCTGCTGAAGCTGCTGTTTTTGAATATTCCGTTTTTACATAGATTGTATTATCCTGTCAAATACCATCTGGCGGACCGGTTCACCAGAAAAGTTGCCGCTTATGCGATAAAGAGCGGGGCGGACGCGGTCATCACCTATGACGATACCTCGCCGCTCCTGTTTGAGATCCTTGCCAGAGAAGCGCCGCAGATCAGGAGGATCATGGATGTTTCCGCAGCCAACACGCTGTATATGAGGCATATCTATGAGCGCGATCTAAAACTTGCTCCCGGCTTTGCCGGACGTCTCAAGACGGAACGGGCGATCGTATGGGATCCTGTAAGAGTCGATCGCACCAGACGTGAGCTGAAGGCGGCGGAGTCTTTCCTGGTCCCTTCCGCCTTCGTAAAAAAATCGCTTATGTTTTCCGGCATCTCCGAGGATCGGATCCATGTTTGCCCGTACGGCGTCAGCACGGTACAGTTTCATCAAAAACAGTTTCCCGAAACGATCAGCCGGCCGATCCGCTTTGCGTATGTGGGCGGCGTGAAGGAGCTGAAAGGAATCTATTACCTGCTGGAGGCCTTTCAGAGGATCCCGAAAGCAAGCGCCGAACTGATCGTTGTGGGACAGTGCGATCCGAAGGACCCTGATCTTGCGCCGTATCTGGAACGTGTCACTTTCCTGGGGAGCATCCTGCACGATGAGATGGACGCCGTTTTGCGAAGCGCGGATGTGTTTATCCTTCCCTCACTCGGCGAGGGCCTCTCTCTTGCCGCGATGGAAGCGGCCATGTGCGGTCTCCCGCTGATCGTCTCCGAGAACTCGGGAATCGTCGATCTGATGACCGACGGTGCGCAGGGCTATATCATTCCCATTCAATCGACAGAAGCGATCGTCGGCGCGGTGCAGCGCCTGATTGACTGCCCGGAGAACATCAGAACGATGGGACAGGCGGCGCACGAAATGGCAATGAATGCGACCTGGGACGCGTATTATGAGAAGATGGGCGGCATATTGAAGAACCTGGAAAAAGATCGATAAAAGTCGTGGTGTGAAGATATGATCGTATTTGTAACGGGAGCCGGGGGCTTCGTGGGAAAAAACCTGATTGAGACGCTGAAGAATATCCGGGACGGCAAAGACCGCAGCTATCCCGGCCTGAAGATCGACGAGATCCTCTGCTTTGGCCGCGGCGACACGGAGCAGCAGCTCATCTCCGCCTGCGAGCGGGCGGATTTCGTGTTTCATCTGGCGGGGGCGAACCGCCCCGCAGATCCCAGAGAGTTTGAAGCGACGAATGTCGACCTCACCGGCGCGCTGATCAATGTGCTGCGGAAGCGGAACAAAGGCTGCCCCGTGATGCTGGCGAGCTCCGTCCAGGCGACATTGGAGGGGCGTTTTGCCGGCAGCGTTTACGGCGAGAGCAAAAAAAGGGCGGAAGAGCTGATTTTCTCCTACGGCGAGGAGACGGGCGCGAGAACGATCGTCTATCGTTTCCCCAATCTCTTCGGCAAGTGGTGCCGGCCCAACTACAACAGCGTTGTCGCCACCTTCTGCCACAACATCGCACATGAACTCCCCATCCGTGTGGACGACCCGGAGACCAAGCTGGAGCTTGCCTATATAGACGATGTGGTGGAGGAGCTGCTGCTTGCGCTCCAGGGCCGTGAGCACCGGCAGGGAAGCTATGCCTTCGTTCCCGACACGCACCGCGTCTGCCTCGGGGAGATCGTCCGTCTTTTGAAGCAGTTTCACGATCAGCCGCAGAGCCTTTTCCTTCCGGAAATCGGGGAGGGGAGCTTCGCAAAGAAGCTCTATTCCACGTATCTCAGCTATCTGCCGAAGGAAAAGATCGCTTTTCCGCTCACCATGCGCGAGGACGAGCGCGGCAGCTTTACCGAACTGATAAAAACGCCCAACTGCGGACAGTTCAGCGTCAACATCTCACGCCCCGGCGTCACAAAGGGCCAGCATTGGCATCACAGCAAGTGGGAGTTTTTCATTGTGGTCTCCGGCCACGGCCTGATCCGCGAGAGAAAGCTGGGATCGGAGGAGATCCTCGAATTCGAGGTGAGCGGTGAAAAGATCACCGCCGTACACATGCTGCCGGGCTATACCCACAGCATCGTCAATCTGAGCGATACCCGGGATCTGGTTACCGTGATGTGGGCCAATGAATGCTTTGATCCGCTAAAGCCGGATACCTATGCCGAGCCCGTGTAAGGGGCGGGAGAACAGAGATGAAACTTGATTACACAGATGTTCGCTTTCAGAACAACGGAAAACTGAAGCTCCTGATCATCGTGGGGACACGGCCGGAGATCATCCGCCTCTCCGCCGTGATCACCAGATGCCGCAAGGTGTTCGACACGGTGCTTGCCCACACCGGACAGAACTATGATTATACGCTCAACGGGATCTTCTTCCGGGATCTGGCCCTGGCCGATCCGGAGGTGTATATGGACGCGGTGGGCGCAGACCTTGGCGAGACGGTGGGCAATATCATCAACTGTTCCTACAAGCTGATGACGGCGCTGCGGCCGGATGCGCTGCTGATCCTGGGCGACACCAACAGCTGTCTCTCCGCCATCGCCGCAAAGCGCCTGCACATCCCCATCTTCCACATGGAGGCGGGCAACCGCTGCAAGGATGAGTGCCTGCCAGAGGAGACCAACCGGCGGATCGTGGACATCATCAGCGACGTGAATCTGCCCTATTCGGAGGCTGCGCGGCGTTACCTGATCGAATGCGGACTGCCGAAGGAAAGGACTTTTGTGACCGGCAGCCCCATGGCGGAGGTGCTGCGCGCCAATCTGGACGCGATCAGAGCCAGCGACGTGCTGAATCGGCTGGGGCTGGAAAGAAAGAAGTACATCCTCCTCTCTGCACACAGGGAGGAAAACCTGGATTCGGAGGAAAACTTCCGCGCCCTGTTCTCGGCTGTAAACAGCATGGCGCAGCGCTATGACATGCCGATCCTGTATTCCTGCCATCCCCGGAGCAGAAAACGCCTGGAGGCGTCGGGCTTTTCACTGGACGCGCGGGTGCTGCGCCATGAGCCTCTGGGCTTTCATGACTACAATTGCCTGCAGATGAACGCGTTTGCCGTGGTCTCCGACAGCGGGACGCTGCCGGAGGAGAGCAGCTTCTACACCTCCATCGGGGAAGCATTTCCCGCCGTCTGCATCCGGACTTCCACCGAGCGTCCGGAGGCCATGGAGAAGGGCTGCTTCACGCTCTCGGGAATTGACGAGCGGTCGCTGATGCAGGCGCTGGCGCTTGCCCTGGATCGCTGCGGCAGCGGAGACTTCGGAACGCCGGTTCCGGACTATCTGGATGAAAACGTGAGCGGCAGAGTCGTAAACATCATCCAGAGCTTTACCCATGTGGTCGACCGTATGGTCTGGCGGAAGCGATAGCGTTCCGGCGTGCTTGACAAAAAAACGGGAAAAAACTATCATTGGCGTATACACGGCGTTCAGACCTGTTTTGGAGATGCGCGGCACCGTTTCTCTGAGAGTGCCGCGGGAAGGAGACATGATACGCGATATGAAAAAAGGGAAAAAGTGGATCCTTATTCCGGCGATCCTGCTGGCTGTTTTGCTGCTCATTGCCGGCGCCGCCTGGCTGGGCTTTCACCATTATACGTCCAAGCTGAATTATGTGGCGCTGGAGGATACGGCCCCGGTCATCGTGACGGCAGAGCCGGAGGAAACGCCTCCGGTCAGCGAAGAGGAACGGGCGCAGATGGAGGAGGCAGACCGGAAACTGCAGGCGAACCTGGAAACG
>CAMKAP010000086.1 GCA_946410505.1 uncultured Clostridia bacterium | reverse complement strand
CTATGTTCATTGAAAACCACCAGGGCGAGATGATCTATATGACCTCCACCCTTATCCCTCTGCGCCACGCTTTCACCACACGCTTCGGCGGCGTGAGCGAGGGGCATCTGGCCAGCCTCAACCTTTAGAGCGACAAGGGCGACGAGCCGGAGCGGGTGCGCGAAAACTACCGCCGGGTCGCCGCGCTCTTCGGCGCGGGGGAGGACGACTGCGCCGTAACGAAGCAGGTGCACGGCAACACGGTGCGCATCGTCACGGAAGCGGACAGACACAAGTGCCTCACGCCGGTCCCCTATGAGGCGGACGGCATCGTGACGGCGACAAAGGGCCTGCCCATCTTCTGCTTTACGGCGGACTGCGTACCGGTGCTCCTGTGCGATGCCGTCCACGGCGTGATCGGCGCTGTCCACTGCGGCTGGCGCAGCTCGGTGGGGGATATTCTGAAGAACGCGCTGACCCAGATGGAGAGCCTCGGCGCCAAGGCGGAGAATGTCTGCGCCGCCATCGGCCCCGCCATCGGAAAATGCTGCTTTGAGACCGACGACGACGTGCCCGAGGCTGTGACGGCCTGGCTCGGCGGCGACACGGAGGGCCTTTTCACCCGCCGCGCCGACGGCAAGACTCTGGTGGATCTGCGCGCTGCCAACATGCGCAGACTCGTGCAGCTCGGCGTTCCCGCCTGGCAGATCGACGTCTCTGAAGAGTGTACCTTCTGCAGCCATGAAAAATACTGGTCCCACCGTTATACCAAGGGAAAGCGGGGCGGCCAGGCGGCGATCATCTGTCTTAACTGCCAAGCCCCTTGAGGGGGCTTGGCAGTTAGGGGACACTCGCGCTCATCGCAGCAGGCCTAAAGCCTGCTTTGGTCGGCGCGAGGCCTCGCAAAGCTCGGCATAGCGTGTTTCTGGCGAGGCATAGCCCCGTCAGAAACGGATTTCATTTTTGTTTTTCGCCTTCCGCGGCGAAAAATCAGAGGGGAGGGCCCCTCTGAACTCCCTGTACTATCAGGGGAGAAGAGAAACCTGTGAGGAAAGAACCTATGAGCAGAAAAGTAAAAAAAAGAATCGCCCTGCTGCTGGCTCTGGCGGCCCTGCTGAGCCTTTCCGCCTGCGGCAGGCAGGAGAGCGATCCCAACGAGATCCCGGACTCCACCGGCGGCACCGAAATCGTCAAGGGTTCGTCGGCGGATGAAAAGTTCACCATGAACGTGAACATCAAATATAGCCGCAATCCGCTGGTGGCCACCAACCACTCCAACCAGCTCATCTGCGATCTGATCTATGAAAACATGATCGAGCTGGACGATAATTTTGAGGTCATCGAGGGCGCCGGCGTCATCAGCGAGTGGGAATGCTCGGAGGACGGTAAGAACTGGACGCTGACTGTGGGCGAGGGCCACTATTTCCACGACGGCAGCGAGGTCACGCCCCGGGACATCAGCTATTCCCTGGGCCTTGCCGTGAACGCGGACCGCTTTGCCGGGCGCTTTTCCAGCTTTCAGGGCGCATCCCCCGGCGAGGGCGTGGTGCTGGTGACTCTGGGCATCGGCGACGCGGCCTTTATCCGCCTGCTGAATATCCCCATCATCAAGTCCGGCACCTACGGCGAGAAGCGGGACTACGGCAACACGCCCATCGGCAGCGGACCCTATACTTACAATGAGGACGGCACCAAGCTCCTCGCCGCGGAGACCTACCCCGGCTATGAGGATCTGCCGGTCAAGGAGATCTATCTCAAGGAGTACAAGACCGCCGACGAGATCATCTCCGCCTTTGAAAGCGGCCTGATCGACGTGGTCACCAACGATCCCTCCAGCTATACGAACCTGGGCTATGCCAGCACCAACGAGATCCATACCTATGCCACCACCAACATGCACTATGTCATGTTCAACGAGGAGAGCATGCTGGGCCGCTACAGCTACTTCCGCCTGGCCATGCAGCATGCCTTCGACCGGGAGTATCTGGTGGAACTGCTGCACGGCAACGGCGTGGCCACGCCCATCCCCATGCTGCCCGGCTGCCGGGATTATCCCGCGGGCCTTGTGAGCGGGCTGGAGTACAACCTGGAGAGCTGCCGCAGGATCCTGGAGGTGGCGGGCGTGCGCGACTATGACGAGGACGGCATGCTGGAGTTCATGAACGGTTCGCCCCAGGAGATTGACCTGAACATTGCCGTCTGCGCCGACAGCAGCGCCAAGGCCGGCGTGGTGCGCAAATTCCAGGAGGACATGGCGACCCTGGGCCTGAAGGTCACGGTGCATGAGATGACCTGGGACGCCTACATGAAGGCCCTGGAGGAGGGCGAGATCGCCGTCAGCAACACCGGCGAACAGACGGTGCCGCTGGATATGTACTACGGCGAGGTGAAGCTGCGGGCCAATTTTGACCTGACAGAACTCCTGCAGCCCCGCAAGGAGGAGAACGAGCGCACCAACATCAATTACAGCCGCTCCACCGACTCCACCGTGGTCAACCAGATCGAGAGCTATCTGGCGGCGAGCAACGCAGCCCGACCCGGCGCCTACTATCAGTTTGCCCAGTATCTGACCGGCCAGTCCAGCTCGCTCATCACCATCGGCTTTGAAAAGCAGCAGATCATCACCCGCCGCGGCGTCTGCAAGGGCGTGGAGCCCAACGCGGGCAATCCGCTCTATAACTTTGAAAACTGGATCATCGACCTGAAAAACGACTGATACTTGTCCTGTGACGGAACCTGTTTTGGGAGAGGAGAAAAGAACATGACCGACAGACAACTGATGTCCCTGGCCAAGGAGGCCTCGCTCAACGCCTATGTGCCCTATTCCCATTTTCCGGTGGGCGCGGCCATCGAGTGCGACGACGGCGCGGTCTACACCGGCTGCAACGTGGAAAACGCCGCCCTCGGCAGCACCATCTGTGCCGAGCGCACCGCCTGCTGCAAGGCTGTCAGCGAAGGGCACCGCAGCTTCCGCCGCATCGCCATCTACGCCGACAGCGAGAACTGGTGCACGCCCTGCGGCGCCTGCCGTCAGTTTCTGGCGGAGTTTTCTCCGGAGATGGAAGTGCTCTGCGCCAAGGCCGGCAACCGCTATGTGAGCTACAAGCTCTCGGAGCTGCTGCCCCATACCTTCAACTTTTAATGGAACTGGAACAGCTTCGGATCTTTCTCGCCGTGGCGGAGGAACGCAGCTTTACCCGCGGGGCGAAAAAGCTCTATATCAGCCATTCCACCACCAGCCGGGCCATCTCCGCCCTGGAGGAGGAGCTGGGCGTCACGCTCCTCAAGCGCGGCAACCGCGTCCTCGGCCTGACGCCGGCGGGGGAGACTCTGCGCCGGGAGGGCGGGGAGCTCCTGCGCAGGGCGGACGAACTCAAGTCGAAGCTGCAGCAGGAGCGGCGCCCGGAATGATCGGTAAAAAAGAATCGAGACTGTGAAAAACGGGTTTTCACAGTCTCGATTCTTTTTTGCACGCGTTCAAGATTCCGGGAAATACCCGATCACCCGGTCAAAGCCGTAGTAAAGGGCCACGCTGTAGTTGGGCCACTGGGTAGGGTCGGGATAGAGGTTGAAGGAGGTGCAGTATTTGGTGGAGGCCCGGTAGACCTCCAGCGCGATCTCTTTTTCGCCGGCGTCCAGCGCCTGCCGGATCGCCGCGTCCCGCTCCAGCTTCTTGCCATAGCCCACCGTAATGTCCAGCGAAGCGGCAGCGAAATTGAAGATGAAAACCACCGTCATGACCGCCGCCGTCAGGGCCGGCAGGCTGCTTTTTGATTTCTTCAGCAGCTCCGAGAACAGCAGGAGGATCGCCAGCACTGCGGAGAAGGTGGTGAAACAGAAGTGCCTGGCGGCAAAATAGTAGGCGAAGAGAAAAGCGGCGAGAGAGCCCAGCCCGGCCAGAATCAGGATCAGAGACAGCAGGATCGTCCGGCGGTCCGCCTTGACCCGGATGCTGAGCACCAGAGAGACAGCGTAGAGGGCATACAGCACGAGCATGTTCTCCCGCGTATCCCCGATCATCTGCTGAAGGCGGTTGGCAAGCGCGGAGAGATTCCATTCTCCGGAGCGGGCGGCGGTAGCCGGCGCGCTCATCAGAAACAGATAGCCGAGCAGCGCCAGGACCCAGCCCAGCGTGAGCACGGCCGGAACACGGCGGTCGCGCAGCGTGATTAGCAGCAGCAGGAGCGCTGCGGCAAACAGGACGGCAAGCGAACTGTTTTCCGACCAGGCGCCTGCGACAAAGGACAGCAGCAGAAAGAGCGGCAGCTGCCAGGGCCGGAATCCGGTCTCCCGGCCCAGGTAATTCAGGGCATAGGGGAGCAGGAACAGAAAGAGGAGAGAGATGCCCCAGGAGTAGTTCACAGAGCCGTCCAGCCAGAGGAAGACACACTGAAAATCCCCGGTATAGTTAAAGAGCAGCAAGGTGGAGACGGCGAGCAGCAGGGCTTTTTTCCCGGGCGTGAGGCCGGGAAGAAAACGGCCGTACAGGCTGCAGAGCAGCACGGCATTGAGCGCGTTTAAGAAGTTGAAGAGCAGCTTGGGCCGGATCAGGAGCAGCTGCACCAGCGCATGGGCAAAGACCCGCCCGTTGGTGAGCTGCCGGTGAACAGCCATGGACGGGATGATTTGCCGGAAGGAGGTGATCCGGCTCACGTCCGCCCAGCTGTAGCAGTAGGAATAGTCGTCGGCAGCCATGGGCGTGAGGAAGGTGTATACCAGGATCACCAGAAAGATCGCCGCATACAGCAGACGCAGCGGCCGGTATTCCCGGCCCGTCAGGGCTTCTTTGCGCATAAGCTCACCTCACAGCATTTATTTCAGCGTGATCAGAAATTCCCGGCCGTCGCCCTGGATGCAGTGCCAGGGCGTGTCCAGCAGCACGGGCAGGGCCTCCGAGGAAACGGGGGTGTTCGCTCCGCTCACATGGCGAAGACCGTAGTCGTGGAAGAAAGCGTAGCTGTCCCATAGTGTTTCCCCGGAAAAACCGTCATACAGCAGATCGTCCAGCATCCGGTAATCCCGCGGATGGTTTTCCAGCTGCGGCGCAAGACCGACCGAGCCACGGATCTCTACAGTCTTTTCCTCGTCGCCTCCGAAGACCTCCAGACTGTTGAGATCGTGCAGGACCGCCTCGGTGCGGAAGCGGGCATAGTCGTCCTGTACGTCCAGAGCGTTCCCATAGGTGAAGGCGAAAACAACAAAGACCCAGCTGAGGGCAAGCGGAACGATCCGGACGGCCCGCAGGCGCCCCGTCCCGCAGACGGCGGCGGCAACGATGGCCAGGAAAGCGCCGAAGCCGTACATGGAGCGGGGCGCGAAAAGCGGTGCTCTCAAAAGGGGAAAGACGCCGAAGACCAGCAGCAGCATGATCGCCAGCACCGGGAAGGACAGGAAAAACACAGAGAGCTTCCCGCGCCTGCTCCCGATGGCGCAGACGATGGGGAAGAGCAGCAGCATCAGCCCGATCAGGAGAAGCCACAGGGGCTTGAAATCCTTCAGGATCGCGGAATAGAAGAGCCGATAATGCGACAGCGTGGAGGAGAGAAGCCCGGTTTTCGAGATGGCGACGGACACATAATCGTCTACGTAGCGCATCAGAAAGACCCGGAAAAAGAGCAGGGCAGCCAGATAGGCAGCCGCCGCGAGCAGGGTGGCGTGCAGAAGACGGCGCAGCTCTTCGCCCCGGCTCCAGCGCATAAAGCACAGCGCGATCACCAGCATGGGGAAAATGCCGGAGGAGGCCTGATAAGTCAGGCACATCACCAGCGCGCCGAGGAAGGAGGCAGCGCCGAAGAGCAGCCAGCCGCTGTCCAAAAACAGGATCGGAAGGATCGAGGCGAGGACGGAGACGGCCATGTAGGGCGCGTCATAACGGTAGGAGAAGCACTCGAGAAAATAGGGGCAGAGCCCCAGCGGCAGCGTGGCCAGCAGCATGGGGAGCGGAGGCGTCTTGCGCCCGTTGAGCGCAAAAGCCAGAGCGGCGGAGGCAAGGCCCATCAGCAGGCAGGCCAGAAACTGGGGCAGCGGGGCAATGTCCGCCAGATAGCCGTCGGCGTGCAGAATATGGGAGAGAAAGACCGAGAGATAACGGCTGAAGAAGTCCCAGCCGGCATAGCCCTCCGTCGCCCGGCCGATGTCGTCGCAATAATAGATGTTGGCCCGGAGGATCGCCCAGATCCCGATCAGATAGAGAAGGGAGAGGAGCAGCGCGGGCCTGCACAGCGCGCGCAGATCCTCACGAAAGGAATCCAACCCGGAACGGAAGCTTTTGAAAAGGGAAGCGTCCATGCTTATTCTCCTTCATTCACGTATTCGGTGACCTGAAAGCCGTCCAGACCGTAATACAGGGCAATGTCATAGCTGAAGTAGCTCTCGTCGCCGGGCCAGGTGGCGGGATATTTGCTGCGGGTGACGATGGGTTCCACGACCGCCTGGGCGTGGGGCGTCTCTGAAGCTTCGCGCAGCAGCGCATCGCGCTCTCTGCTCTGCCGGTGGACGGAGACGATATCCTCCGCTGCCGTGGGCAGAAGCAGCAGCGTCAGCGCGCAGGCGGCAAGGGCCGTGTTCCACAGCGGCTTCCGGCTGCCCCGGTCCCAGAGCGCCGCCAGCAGCAGCGCGTCAGCCAGCGTCGTGCAGCAGATAAAGGGGCAGGCGGAGCGGGCGGGGAAGTAGAGCGCCACCAGGAAAATGAGCACGGAGGCGAGCCCTGCCAGAGCGAAAATCAGCGCACTGAGCATCGTGCGCGTGTCGAGCCCTTTTTCCAGCCCCAGCAGCATCAGATAAGCCCAAAGACAGAGCGCGGCAAAGAGCAGCATGAGCGTATCGGAGATAAAGGCCGCGGCGGCGCTGTCCCGCCGCCAGAACAGAAAGAGCCCGGCCAGAAGGACAAGCGCCAGTGCTCCGCGGCAGAGCCGGCAGCCGAGCTGCCGTTTCCGGATCAGCAGCCAGATGAGTACCGCTGCCGCCAGCAGCGCCGCAAGCCCCGCCAGCAGAAGCGCAATGGGAGAGAAATGACCGGAGAGGCGGGCCAGAGCTTTCGTCAGCGTGCTCTCGGACACCTCGCCCCGCCGCCCGCTCCACTCGGAGGGGGCGCTCATCAGAAAGAGAAAGCCCCCGCAGGCGACCAGAAAGCGCAGCATGAGGGTGCGGGGCGGCTTCTTTTCCCGCAGCCAGCTCAGCCCCAGAAAGGCAAAGGCGGCGCACAGGACCGCGAGTGACCCGTTTTCCGACCAGGCACCGGCGGCGAAGGCCAGCGGCAGATGCAGCAGCCGTAGGAGAAGCGGCGCTTCTCTTCCCTGCCCCATGTATTCGGAAAAGAAAGGATAGAGAAAGGCGAAGGTCACCACCGCGGTCCAGGCATAGTTGCAGGCACCGGTGAGCCAGAGAAAGACCTGCCCGAAGGCGGGCAGCAGAAGGAAAAGCAGAGAGAACAGAAGCAGGAGCAAAAGCAGATCCCGTGTCCGTTCCCCCCGGCGTACATACCTATATAATATATAGAAGAGAAGCGTACCCATGGCGGCGTTGAGGACATTGAAAACGGGCCTGGGCCAGAGCAGAAAGAGCTGCACGAAGAAGTGGGCCAGCACACGGCCGTTGGTGTCCTGCCGAAGGGCGGCCATGGAGGGGAGGATCTCGTCTACCTCGGTGAGGCGGCTCCAGTGGGCGTGGCTGAAGGAGAACAGGAAATCGTCCGCCGTCATCGGCGTGAGGAAGTTTGCGGCGAGCAGAAGCACGAAGATGAGCGCAAGGCCGGCGATCACGCCGGGATTGCTTTCTTGCTGTTTCATTTGCCCGCCTCCTGCCGTATCATTAATAATAGTAAACTTCATCTTAGCATAAACGGGCGGGAAAAGCAATCGGCAGCGGGAGGTGGATGAGGAGAAGGGAAAACAAGGCATATTTTTTCCCAACTGCTCAGAGGCGGTAAGCCGCCCAAAGCAAAACCCATTTCTTTCCCGTTGGGGAAAGAAACGGTTTTTGATGCCAAAGAAAGGCAACAAGGGGAAGAGGTCCACCTTGCCGCAAATGCCATTCCCGGGCCTGCTTCACGACGGCCCGCCAATGGCGCGGCTGCGGAAATTGCGCACCGCCTGTATCTGCCACCGGCAGCGGCGGCCCGCAATTCCCCTTGACCCCTCGCATAAGAGGGGAGTCTAAGGGCAGATCCGGGGTCGCCGCTATAGCAGGAACGCGTGGCTACTTGCTCCGCATACCGCTGCCGCTCCCCGCCACTTCTGACGAAGATAGTTGCCCGCTCCCAGCCGCGGCTCGCCGGTTTAACCGGGAGAGCCGCCTCCCCGTGCTTTTGAGCGCTGCGAACTGTACTCCATAGCGGCAGCGAACACCCGGGCGCACAGGGTATGCCAACATTAGGATGGCGGC
>CAMKAP010000085.1 GCA_946410505.1 uncultured Clostridia bacterium | reverse complement strand
TTCTCCGGCGGCGACGAGCCGGACGGCTCCGGCAAGTTCATCACCGCCTTCTTCCGCTCCCAAGCTGTCAAGGAGGGCGTCACGGAGCTTCTGGAGCGGCGTGACGGCCTCGTCTGCGGCATCTGCAACGGCTTCCAGGCGCTCATCAAGCTGGGTCTTGTCCCCTACGGCAAGATCATCGATACGGATGAGAAGTGCCCGACCCTGACCTTCAATACCATCGGCCGCCACCAGAGCCGCATCGTGCGCACCCGCGTTGCCTCCAACAAGTCTCCCTGGCTGGCGCTTACCGAAGTGGGCGACATTTACAGCGTCCCCATTTCCCACGGCGAAGGCCGCTTCCTGGCAAGCGAGGAGGTCATCCGGCAGCTCGCCGCCAACGGACAGATCGCCACCCAGTATGTGGACCTGGACGGTAAGGCCACAGCTGATGTGCACTTCAACCCCAACGGCTCACTCTATGCCATTGAGGGCATCACCTCCCCTGATGGCCGCGTCTTCGGCAAGATGGGCCACGCCGAGCGCATCGGCAGCAACCTCTATAAAAATGTTCCCGGCAGCTATGACATCCGTATGTTCGAAGCAGCAGTCAAATACTTCCGATAAAAGGAGAACAGTATGGCTTACAAAACCGACATCGAGATCGCTCAGGAATGTAAGATGCAGCCCATCACCGAGATCGCTGCGAGGGCGCATGTGAGTGACAAATATCTGGAGCAGTACGGCAGATATAAAGCCAAGGTCGATCCCGCCCTGCTGCGGGAAACTGATAAAAAAGACGGGAAGCTGATCCTGGTCACCGCCATCACCCCCACCCCCGCCGGCGAGGGCAAGACCACCACGACCATCGGCCTGGCCGACGGTCTCAGAAGCATCGGCAAGGACGTGGTCGTTGCCCTTCGTGAGCCCTCCCTGGGCCCCGTGTTCGGCATCAAGGGCGGCGCTGCCGGCGGCGGCTATGCCCAGGTCGTTCCCATGGAGGACATCAATCTCCACTTCACGGGGGACTTTCACGCCATCGGCGCTGCCAACAACCTGCTGGCAGCCATGCTCGACAATCACATCCAGCAGGGCAATTCCCTGGGCATCGACCCCAGAAAGATCACCTGGAAGCGCTGCGTGGACATGAACGACCGGCAGCTGCGCTTTGTGGTGGACGGTCTGGGCGGCAAGGCCAACGGCACACCCCGCGAGGACGGCTTTGACATTACGGTCGCCAGCGAAATCATGGCGGTGTTCTGCCTCTCCTCCTCCATCGCCGACCTCAAGGAGCGCCTCGGGCGCATCATCGTGGGCTATACCTATGACGACAAGCCGGTCACCGCGGGAGATCTGAAGGCTGTCGGCGCCATGGCGGCGCTGCTGAAGGACGCGCTCAAGCCCAACCTGGTCCAGACGCTGGAAGGCACCCCTGCGTTCGTGCACGGCGGCCCCTTCGCCAATATCGCCCATGGCTGCAACAGCGTAATGGCCACACGCATGGCTCTCAAGATGGGCGACTACACCGTGACGGAGGCCGGCTTCGGCGCCGATCTGGGTGCGGAAAAGTTCCTGGACATCAAGTGTCGTGCCGCAGGTCTCACGCCCGACGCCGTCGTAGTGGTCGCCACTGTCCGCGCGCTCAAGATGCACGGCGGGCTGCCTAAAACTGCGCTTGCCAACGAGGATCTGGCTGCACTGGAAAAAGGCATCCCCAACCTGCTGCGCCATGTGTCCAACATCCGAAACGTCTACGGTCTTCCCTGCGTGGTGGCCGTGAACCGCTTCCCCACCGACACGGACGCGGAGATTGACTTCATCATCGCCAAGTGCCGCGAGCTGGGCGTGAACACCGTGCTCTCCACCGTGTGGGCCGAAGGCGGCAAGGGCGGCGAAGCGCTGGCCCGTGAGGTCGTGCGCCTCTGCGAGGAGGAAAAAGGCGATTTCCGCTTCTCCTATGAGCTCGACGGCAGCATTGAGGACAAGATCCGCGCTGTGGTCACCCGGGTTTATGGCGGCAAGGACATTGCGATCCTCCCCGCCGCCCAGAAGCAGATCGACCAGTTGACGAAGCTGGGCTTCGACAGTCTCCCCGTGTGCATTGCCAAGACCCAGTACAGCTTCTCCGACGACCCCGGCAAGCTGGGCGCTCCCGAGAACTTCACGGTCACCGTTAAGAACGTGAAGGTTTCCGCCGGTGCGGGCTTTGTAGTGGTGCTCACCGGCGACATCATGACCATGCCGGGTCTCCCCCGCGTCCCCGCCGCCGAGAAGATCGACGTGGATGAAAACGGTCGCATCAGCGGCCTGTTCTGATCGGACTGTCTCTATGAAAAAATCACCCGTTTCTGTAAACGGGTGATTTTTTCATTCCATTATGTTGTCCGGGTTCAGACTGCGGATTGGAACGGTCTCCAGCAGATGAAGACCGAGGCGCTCGATTTGTGCCATGGCCCAGGCTTCGCTGGTGAGGTCAGCGGTATCCTGCGGGCGGTGGGCGTCGCAGCCGAGGATTACGTCGTTCCCCTCTTCCGCCGCGATCTCCCAGAAGGCCAGGCGCGGATAGTGCCGCTTTTCCCGCACGCCCAGCAGATTCAGCTCCAGCGGCGTATTGGTCTCCCGTGCCTTTCGGCAGAGCTTTCGCATTTCCCGCTCGTAGATTTTCCCGCTCCCGATATAATGGATCAGATCCGGATGCGCAAAATAGCTAAAGAGACCGGTCTCCATGGCCTCCGCCGTCTGCGCCACATAGCGCTCCAGCAGTTTCCGGTCAAAGCTTGGCCGGCCCGCGTAGGGCTCGTCGACCTCGTTCCCGAGAAAGTGCTGCCCCAGGATCATATATTCGACGCCGTTCTTCCGCAGCATTTCTATCAGGCGCGGAAAGTATCTGGGATAATACTCCGCCTCCACCCCCAGCCGTATCTCGATCCGCCCCCGGTATTCTTCCCTGAGAGAACGGACCGCTGCGGCATAATCCGGCAGTTCCTCCGGCATCATACGGATGGGCCGGTTCCTGGGTGTCGAATCAAAGTAGTCCTGCGGCGTGTGGTCGGAAAAGCCCAGGATCTGCAGACCGGCATCCAGCGCACGCTCCGCGTATTCCCGTTCTGTCCCTTCCGCATGGCCGCAGCGAACGGTATGGGTATGGTAATTTGCGATCATTTTTCTCTTCTCCGCATTGTTTTTTGTATTGTACCACGATCGAAAGGCTTCGGCAATCCGGTTTTGTCGTTCAGACCGAGATAGAAAAACAGCAGGAAAGCACAGGCTTTCCTGCTGTCTTGCGCGTTTTATGCTTACTTCATGCCGTTTTCGTAGGCCTCGATCATCTTCTTGACCATCTGGCCGCCGACAGAACCGGCCTGACGGCTGGTGAGCTCGCCGTTGTAACCGTTCTTCAGGTTGACACCGACCTCAGCGGCCGCCTCCATCTTGAACTTATCCATGGCCTCACGGGCAGCGGGGTTCACAAGATGATTGCTGGTGTTGGTAGACATCGTTTGCATCTCCTTTTCAACAGATTGGGACAGACGCTGCTGTCCCAATCTGCTCAGGCCGATCGGCACGGCGCATCCATCCGTCCATAGCATCTGCCGATTGCCCGAAGATATGCAAATCTTGTTTTTGGAAAGTTTTTCAGAATCGCAGACTCCCGCGTTTTCAGCCCACCGCATGGCGCTGACCCAACGTCAGGGTAACATAGCCCGGGAACTGGTGGAGCTGAATATACATGGGCGCGCCGTCCTGATCACCGTCAAAGAACACGGTGAGATAATAGTTTTCCCGCGAATCCGCGTTTAAGTCCTTGAGCAGCGTAGAACCGTCGATGGCGTCAAAATGCTGATGATAAAAAGATTCATCGTCCGTGTCTGCAATGGTATAGCCGGAGAAGCCCCAGTACTCCGCAAGCAGCTCGCAAAAACGGTCCACGGTCATGTCGGCCGGGAAAATATCATCGAAGTTGTCATAAAAGTACCAGGTGGACTGCCCGTTGGCTTCCGGAATATCACCGATCTCCTGCTCACGGACAGGCACATCGTCTTCATCCGCCGCAGCGTCGATAAAGGCAGCGATAATTTTTCCAGTCAGAGTGTCGACGGTCAGATTGCATCCGTACTTCGGGCGATCCGTATGGAACTGCGACCGTCCGTAAAAACGCACGTCATAGCTATGCGGGAAAAGACGACCGAACCAGGCGGCCCCGCCATTTTCTTCCTGAATCTCATAGACGTCGCTGGCCTCGCCCTCGAAGTTCACTTCCGGCGACAAAATGCCCATTTCCTTCCAGACCTCGATCTGTTCCTTTGCCACCCGCTCGGCGGCCTTGGGCGTCGCAACCGCGGCATGGGCGGCATACGCCGTCACGCTCAGCGTGAGCATCAATACGGCTGCGATCAGAAAAGTTATCACGCGTTTTTTCTTCATGTGTACGATCCTTTCCGGAGCGCTGTCTGCATGCCCGGGCGCATAGCTCGCAGCTTCCGCAACGTAGCGGTCATCGATCCCGGCCAGCGATTCAAACACCTGTTCCCGATTCATACAAGCAGGCCCTCCTTTTTCAAAGTCTTCCGCAATTTCTCACGGAGGCGGAAAAGACGCAGGGAGACACGGCTTTCCCGTGTGTGCATCTGTTGGGCGATCTCCTTGACGGAGTCGGCATACCAGTAACGGCGGACAAAAGCGAAACGGTCGTCATAGGGAAGAGCAGAGAGAAACACGTTGACAGTCTCTGTCAGCTCTTTTGCCTCATAGTCTGTTTCCACATTCATGTTGGACGGGATGAAATCCTCCAGCTCCTCCAGCACAAGGTCAAAGCTGCTGTTTCTTTTGGCGGCGTTTTCCCTCCGAAGCCGGGAGATGGCCAGATTGCGGGCGATCCTGCAAACGTAGCTCACCAGGGCCTCCGGTCGGTGAGGCGGAATACTGTTCCAGACGCCCAGGTAAGCATCGTTTACACACTCTTCCACATCCAGCCGATCCCCCAGCAGGTTTGCCGCCGTCTTCGTCACGGTCCTGCCGTATTTTCGGTCCAGCGCATCAATGGCCTGTTCCGAGCGCTCAAAGAACAGGTCGATGATTTTACTGTCTTCCAATTGCGTCACATCCTTTCCGCCTCACTTATTTACTCGCAGACGGAGAGCAGATCTTTCAAAAAAAGATAAAAAGGTGCCCGCCGCGTCCGGTCCGGATGCGGCGGGCAGCCCGTTATTCTTCAAGCGCTTCGAGCTTTGCGCGGAAAGAGATCGCCCGGGGTGTGGCCACGCCGTCAAAACGGACCACATGGGCCCCCTTGTCCAGATCAAGCTCCACCACCGTCCCGGGGCCGAGCACCGCATGACACACGCGCTGCCCCACCGAAAAACGCCCCTTCTGTTCTTCTTCGGGCAGAAAGCGTTCGCTCAGGGCCACATATTCCCGCGCCTCACGGATCAAGCCCTCCCGCGGCGGAGCGGTAAACTCCAGATTCTCCGCCCCGATGTCCAGCAGGAAGCGGGAGGGATAGCGGGGTGAGCCGTCCAGATTGCGGCCCTCGGCCTCGGAGAGAAAGAGGCGCTTCTCCGCGCGGGTCACCGCCACAAAGGCCAGCCGCCGCTCCTCCTCCATGGCGGGCAGCGTTTTGGTCTTGCGGGAGGGAAAGACTCCCTCATTCATACCGCAGAGGAATACATAGGGAAACTCCAGACCCTTGGCTGCGTGGACCGTCATGAGCTTGACCTTGTCTCCCGCTTCCTCCGCGTCGGCGTTGGTGAAGAGCGCCACGTGGGCCAGATAGTGCTCCAGCGTGGCCTCCTCCCCGCAGGAGATCTCGTAGTCCCGCACAGACTGCTTGAGCTCCGCCAGATTGTCCAGGCGTTCCTGGCTGCCCTCTGTGCGCAGCATCTCCTCATAGCGGCTCGCATCCAGTATGGCGGATAGAAGCTCCGACACAGGGCGCTCCCGCTCCGGGCCGGAAAAGCTCTCGACGAGGCGCACAAAGCTCTTCGCCTTCGTTCTCTGAAAACTCTCACTCTCCAGCAGGGCCAGCAGCGCCTGATACAGCGTGCAGCCGTGCTCCGCGCTGTAGGCCTCCAGCAGCTTCATGCGGCTTACGCCGATATTCCGTTTGGGGACGTTGACCACGCGGCGAAAGGAAAGATCGTCCTGCAGGGCGATCATGCGCAGGTAGCTCAGCGCGTCCTTGATCTCCGCCCGGTCAAAAAACTGCACGCCGCTGTAGATCGTATAGGGGATCTTCCGCTTCTGCAGCGCCTCCTCCACCGAACGTGACACGTGGTGGGCCCGGTAGAGAACCGCCATGTTCTTGAAGGGTACGCCGCAATCGTGCAGCTCGTGCATCTGAAAGGCCATCCACTCGGCCTCCGTCTCCGCAGTCGCCGCGTGGTGGCAGAGGACGCTCTCCCCCGAGGGGAGCATGGGCAAAAGCTCCTTGCGGATGCGCTTGCGGTTTTTCCCGATCAGAGCATTGGCCGCAGAGAGGATCTGGGGTGTAGAGCGGTAGTTCTCCATCATCATGATCGTTTTCGTTCCGGGGAACTGCCGATCGAAGTCCAGCAGATACTTCACGTTGGCGCCGCGCCAGGTGTAGATGGTCTGGTCCGGGTCGCCGACGATGAAGAGGTTTTTATGATAGGCGCAGAGCACCTCCATGAGCTGATATTGCAGCAGGTCGATGTCCTGAAACTCGTCGATCATGATGTATTCCAGGCGCTGCTGCCATTTGAGACGGACCGCGTCGTTCTGCTCAAAGATATAGAGCGTAAACTTGATGAGATCGTTATAATCCAGCCCGAAGCACTTCTTCTCCTGATAGAGATAGCCGTAGAAAATAATATCCTGCGCGCTGACGGCGTTCACGTATTTTTCGTGCAGCGCCTCCAGCGACATTTGGATCATATCGAGATAATACTCCGGCCGCTTAAAAATCTTCAGGATCTCGATCATATCCCGGGCGGCGGAAAAGCTCATATCCCGCAGGGTGAGGCCGCGTTCCTCATAGATGATGCGCAGCATCGCGTCAATGTCCGAATTGTCCAGCACAAGAAAGCTCTTTGGGTACTGGACGGCGTTGCTGTCCTCCTGCAGGACGGAGACGCAGTAGCCGTGAAAGGTATTGATATAGCCCAGATCGTTATCGCCGGTCAGATTGTGGATGCGCTGACGCATCTCGTTGGCCGCCTTATTGGTAAAGGTCACGCAAAGGATATTGGCCGGCAGGATCCCCAGTTCATTGACCAGATAGGCAAAGCGATGCGTGAGCGCCCGGGTTTTGCCGGAGCCCGCGCCCGCAATGACGCGCACGAAGCCCTCCGACTCTGTGACGGCCTCCAGCTGGGCGGGATTTAACAGTTCTTCCCACATGGCGCCTTCCTGCTCAGCTCAGCACCTTGCCGAGGACCCTGAGCGGGAGCGCGGCAGAGATGACGATGTCCTGATAGGCGGGGTTGAGGGAGTGCAGCCGCACCTCGCCGTCCTCCGCCACCAGCTTTTTGAGATAAGCGTCCCCGTCATAGAGGAAGATGCCGATTTCGCCGGACATGAGGCTGCGCTGCTGCCGGACCCAGATGGTCTGCCCGTCGTGGTAGCGGGGCTCCATGCTGTTGCCCGCGATGCGCACGCCGAAGTTTGCGCCCTCCGGCACCTCGATGCCGCATTCCACCATCTCGTAGTTCTCCCCGTCCAGAAACTGCCCGGTACCGGCGGAGACCGCCAGATCATACAGAGGAAGCACACGCAGAGGCGCGGGCTTTTCTTCCAGGCGGAAATCCTCACTGGCGCGCAGGAGCCGTGCGTACTCCCGCAGGCGATCTTTCCCGCGCTCGTTGAGGCCCCGCCGCAGCTCGTCCGATTCACCGAGAAAAGTCCCAAGCACGTCATAGATTTTCAGCTCCCGGCACAGAGCCAGAAACTGATGGGCGTTGGGCAGCGTCTTATCGCTCTCCCATTTGCTGACGGCGTGCTTGCTGACCGAGACACCGTCCCGCGCCAGAAGCTCCGCCAGCTCCGCCTGCAGCAGCCCCCGCTCTTTTCTCTTTTTTTCCAGTATACTTCCGATGCTCACAGGCGCCGTCCCCTTTCTTTAATCGCTGATGCAGCTATTTTTCTTTATTATAATCGCCCATTCGTTTCATGTCAAGGAGTATTCTGTACGCTGCCCATACACCGAAACCGCCTTCTCACCATAAACTGAATCGAGGAACATCCTCAACCCGATTCGAGAATCCTGGATGCGAATCGGCATCAGTTTTTAACCCGGGAGGAACCCATTTTGAGCAGAAACGATAATCGTTTCGGCAGTCTGCCCAGCTATGCCCCGCTGGCTGCGGCTTATGTCCCCATGCAGGAGGACGCCGCCGAGACCTACGAGGCGTCCGAGGCACTGTTCCGCGGAACACTGTT
>CAMKAP010000084.1 GCA_946410505.1 uncultured Clostridia bacterium | reverse complement strand
AGCGGCCTCTTGAACCCCATTCAAGCGCGCTACCATCTGCGCTACACCCGGTCATTCTCAGAAGCGGCGGCGTTACACGCAGCCCTTCTGTATATAAAACCAAAGCCCCTGGCCTTGGCGCCTGATTATATTAGCACAATCTTCTCCCAAGGTCAAGCGTTATTTTTCTTTTTCTGCTTTTTTATTTTACAGCGGGGCGGCCAGAAGGCCGCCCCGCCGAATTCCCCTTACTCTGTGAAGTGGATATGGTTGTTGATGTGCTCCTGGCAGAAGCAGTGATAGCCTGCACAGCGCGAGCAGTAGCGAAACTCCAGCTCCGGATTGCTCACGTCCGTGCGGCCGCAGACGGCGCATTTGTGGTGATACAGCTGCTCTCTCTGTTCTCTCCGGATGCGCTGGGATTCCCGCCGGAAGTTCACCGTGTTCGCGCTCGAGCGCTTCGGGAGCATACGGAGAAGGTCTCCCCCGCAGAAGATCACGAAGTTCAAAACCGCCACCACGGGGAGGAGGTTCAGCGGGAAGGGCATGGTAAGCACGCCGTAGACAAAAACCGCCGCGTCCAGAATCGCCAGCCACTTCATTTTTACCGGAATGATGAAGAACAGCAGCACCTGCATGTCCGGAAACAGGGCGGCGAAGGAGAAGAACATGGACAGGTACACATATTCTGCAGTGAGCTGAATCCGGATGCCGCTGATAAAGTAGACGAAAAAGCCGTACAGCACAGTCAGGATCAGGCCGGAGAAAAAGTAAATGTTGAACTGCGGTGTGCCCCAGTACTGCTCCAGTGTGGAGCCGATCCAATAGTAGAAATAGATGGCGATAAATGCCAGCAGGCCGGTGCTCGGCGGATAAAGCGCAAAGGTGATAAGCCGCCAGATCTGGCCGTGGAGGATCAGATAGGGATCAAAGACCAGGTAGGGCAGAATCCGCCCGTTCACGGCGCCGAACAGCCAGAAGACCACGTTGGCAATGGCCACGTACATCATCAGGCGGGGGACGCCGAAGCGTGGATGCTTATAGCAAAAACGCTCGATATAGGATCTCGGATCTTTCATAGGGAGCTTCCTCCAGTATCAATGCGGGGCAAAACCGCCCGCTCATGAATATCATACCTGAAGCGGGCGGCAAATTCATGGCTTTTTTGTAACTTATCCCCTTATCCGGCAATGACGACTTCGCCCTCATCCTCCTCGGTGCCGGGATCAGCAGGGGGATCCGGCTGAACCGGTGCCTGAGTGGGTGTCGGAGTCTGGACCGGGGCCGGGGTGGGCGCCGGAGTCTGAACCGGAGCCGGAGTGGGCGCCGGAGTCTGAACCGGGGCCGGGGTGGGCGCCGGGTTCTGAACCGGGGCCGGAGTGGGCGCCGGGTTCTGAACCGGAGCCGGGTTAGGGGCTGGCGCCGTTCCGCCGGACATGGCAGGCGTGTTATTCTGGGCGGGTGTCGTTGTCCAGGTGTCATTGCTATCCGTCTTTTCGACAGACGGGTTTATCGTTGGTTCCGGCGTAGGCTCGGGCTCCAGATCGCTCTCAGCCTTGGTATAGCCGTACTGATTTCGGATACCGTCGTCCCGCATATAGAAGCTGTCGTCCTGATTCCAGTAGGCCACAACAGCCTGCATATCCGGATCGAAGATATAGCGCTCACCGTCGATCACAATCTCCACCCATCCGTGAGGTCTGTGGGTCGGGTGCGTCTGACCCGGATCGGGCTGGCCATAGATGGTGCCGCTGAACGCCTCGGCATCATAGCCGATACAACGGGCAAGCAGGCAGAAAGTCGCAGCAAAATTATAGCAGTTGCCGTTATGTTCCGTGAGCATGGTCTTGGCTTCTTCATTCAGCCAGTCATGCTCACCGGGTTCATAGTAGTTGCGGCGCAAATAGCCGAAGTTGCCTGCCACATACTGAAACAGCGTGTGGAGCTTCTCCTCATCGTCCATGCTCTCATCGGTCTGCTCGTCGACGACAGCGTACAGCAGCTCGTCAAGCTCGGCATCTCCGGTGTGATAAAGGCCGTCCGGCGTGGGCTCCGGTGACGGGGTAGGAGAAGCGCTCGGCGCCGGGGTAGGTGTCACAGCGGCGGTGGACTCCGGCGTTGCCTCCTCTGTCGGCTCCGGTGCGGCCACTTTGTTTGCATGGCCTCTAAGATACAGGACAAGCCCGATCAGCACGACCAGCAACAGCAGCAAAACCACGATCTGCCAGATGGGAACGGATTTCCGGCGGCTCATTTGTTCACCTCCGCGTCAACCACGGTCTGCTCGTTTCCTTCCTTATAAGTGTATACCGTGAAGCCGTCGTAGTACAGGTTCACGTCCTCGCCGGGGCCCATGCAGCTGGGAGCGGCGTCCTCGGATTCGGGCTCGCCGATGGCATCATAGAGCTCGGAGACCGGGCGGTTTTTCAGCTTCAGTGCTTTCTGCACCGCCTCCCGGGCGGCAGCCGCCTCATCGGAGACAGGCGCCTCGCTCTCCGCAGGCTCCTCCTCTGCAGCGGCGGTCACCGGCAGACTGGACTGCATATCGGCAGGCTTCTCGCTCTCCTTGGCGCTCCCGCAGGCGCAGAGCGCCAGAACGGCCAGCAGGCAGAGCAGAAGGCATATCACACGTTTCATTTGGCTTTCCCCTTTGCAGTTAGAAATATCTTATGTACTGTAGCATATTTCCCGGGAAAATACAAGTACGGTAAGGCTTGCTCCGCTCACTCAAAATGCTTTGCCACGTCCTGCAGATAGCGGCGGATGGGCAGATGCTGGGGGCACATGGCCTCGCAGCGGCCGCATTTGATGCAGGAGCTGGCCTTGCCGAAGCGGAGCGTCAGATTCTGATAGTAGCTTCCCTGAGGCGTCCAGCCTTTTTCCTCGATCTCCTGCATGTCGGCGTTATAGAGGGAGAAATACTTGGGGATCGCAATGCGTCGAGGGCAGTTCACAGTGCAGTAGGAGCAGCCGGTACAGGGGATAGCGATGCTCTCATTGAGGATCGCCGCCGCCTGCTTCATCAGCGCAAGCTCATCGGCGTTCATCGGCCGGAAGTCCTTCATATAGCCGGTGTTGTCCAGAAGCTGCTCCATATTGCTCATGCCGCTGAGCACCATCATCACATTCTCCTGGCTTGCGGCAAAACGGATCGCCCAGGAGGCCGCCGACATCTCCGGCTCCCGCTCGCGGAACAGGGCCTCCAGCCGCTCCGGCACCTTAGCAAGCGTCCCGCCCTTGACGGGTTCCATGACGATGACGGGCTTGCCGTGCTTCGCCGCCACCTCGTAGCAGGCACGGCTCTGCACGCCCAGGCTGTCCCAATCCAGATAGTTCAGCTGCAGCTGCACATACTCAAACTCCGGGTGCTCGGTCAGCACCATGTCCAGCAGCTCCGGGCCGTCGTGGAAGGAGAAGCCGATGTGCCGCACCAGACCCTGCTCCTTCTTTTCGCGCACAAAGTCCCAACACTTGAGGCGATCAAAGCTGCGGATGGTGTGGGAGTTTACGTCATGCAGCCAGTAATAGTCAAAATAGCCTGCCCCCGTGCGCCTCAGCTGCTCCTGAAAGAGCCATTCCCGGTCCGCCTCGGTTCGGAGCATATAGGCCGGCAGCTTGGTGGTCAGGGTGAAGCTGTCGCGCGGATGGCGCTTGACAAGAGCCTCCCGCGCGGCCTCCTCGCTCTTGCCGCCGCAGTACATCCAGGCCGTGTCAAAGTAAGTAAATCCCCTATCCAGAAAGCAGTCTACCATCTGCTTGAGTGTCTCCAGATCCACGCTGCCGTCATCATTCGCATCCAGCAGCGGCAGACGCATCAGGCCGAAGCCCAGTTTTTTCTTCGGTTCCACGCATGATCCCTCCCGGTATTTGTATGTTTTCATTTTATCACAGGGCGGACCGCAGGGCAAGAGCGCTGCCAAACGCCAGCGGTAGACTCTGCCGAAAGCAAGAACCGGGGCGAATTTTGCATATTTTTATGTAAACCCCTCTTTCTTTTTGCAATTTCTTGTGTTATGATAATTGAGTATAATTAGATTAATGTGGAGAAGTATCGTGGAGAACAGCAAAGCGGACAAACAGGGTATTCAGAATGAGATCATAGAAGGGCGCAACGCCGTGATGGAGGCGCTGCGGGCGCAGCGCGCCATTGACAAGCTCTTCATCAACAAGGGCGATGTGGACAAGACGCTGGGCCACATCGCCTCCACCGCCCGGGATAAGGGCATCGTGGTCGTCGAGTGCGACCGGCGCAAGCTGGACTTTATGAGCCAGACCCACGCCCATCAGGGCGTGATCGCCGTGTGCGCCGTGCGGGAATACTGCAGTGTGGACGATATTTTTGCCATCGCGGAGGAGCGGGGCGAGACGCCCTTTGTCGTCGTCTGCGATGAGATCAGCGACGGGCACAATCTGGGCGCGATCATCCGCTCCGCCGAGTGCGCCGGAGCCCACGGGATCATCATTCCCAAGCGCCGCAGCGCAGGGCTGACCGCCATCGTGGACAAGGCCAGCGCAGGCGCCGCCGAGCATATGGCCATTGCGCGCGTTCCGAACCTCCCGGCGGTGATCCGGGAGCTCAAGGAGCGCGGGCTCTGGATCTACGGCACTGCGGCTGACGGGCAGTCGGACCTCTGGCACACCGACTTCACCGGACCGCTGGCGCTGGTGATCGGCTCCGAGGGAGACGGCATGGGCCGCCTCGTGGCGGAGAGCTGTGATTTCATTGTAAGTCTGCCCATGAAGGGCCGCGTCAGCTCGCTCAACGCCTCTGCCGCCGCCGCTATCACCATGTACGAGATCCTTCGCCAGCGCAGCCGCTGAAGAGGCCGCCGCAGGAGAGGGCTTTTCTGAGCTTCAGGTTGGGGGAAAAACCATGGATCTGGACTTCTACAACGATATAGAAGCCTCCACGATGAGTGTGGACGAGATCCTGCGGGAGTTTTACGCCCAGGAGGAGAGCGCATCCGTGCCGGCGGAGCCTGTGCGGCGGGAGCGCAGCTCCCCCCGTCCCGCCGGGAGCCGGCACAGCAGCGCCCCGCCCCGTGCGGATGCCCGCAGCCGTTCCGCCCCTCCATCCCCCCGCCCGAAAGAGCGCAGGAGCAATACACCCCGACGGCAGGAGAGGTCCGTGCCGGAGGATCGCCCGAAGGCAAAGGCCACGGTGCAGCCCCTCAGGCTGAACGACATCGGCCAGAAGCTGCAGGGCTCCTGGTCCCGGCTTTCAGCCGGGCTTGCCCGGGCCGCGGCGCCGAAAACCGCCCCGAAAAAGAACAGCCGCGGACGTGCCGCGGAAACGGAGAAACCTATGGATTTTGAACCGGAAAAGCTGCATACGGACGTGCCCGGTCCCGCGGAAGAGGATAACGGCGCATTCGAAATCCCCGCTGATCTGTTTGTGCCCGAAGCGGAGGCGGAAATGCCCGCCCCGTCTGTGACGGAGACGGCAGAGACGGCGGAGGTCAGCCTTTCTCTGGAAGACATTCTGAACGAATACGGAAAAATCTTTGCCGAGAAGCCCGTGGAAGAGCCCGCGGAGGAGCCTGCCGCCGAGTCGGCAGAGTTCTTCACGCCGAAGAAGGAGGAGCGCGTCCCGGAGCAGAAGGCCAGTGCCGAGGACTACGCGGCCTTTGCCGCAGGCTCCAGCGCCGTCGCCTCCTCCCGGGAAAAGATCAGCGCCCTGTCTTCCATGGCCGACGAGGCCATGCGCTATATGAATTCTCTGACCGATGAGGACTACGACCGGATGCAGAGCACACCGGCTCCCCGGCCCGCGCCCGCGAAGCGGGATGCCGGGGCGGAGCGCTATAATCTGAGCGGCCACGAGAGCAAGATGGTCTTCGGTGACAAGGAACTGGATCTGAGCGCGGACGAAAACTACACGCCGCCCGTGCAGAAGAGCGCGCCGATTTACCACTGGACCGCCGGGGAGGAGGATCTGCCCGACGCGCCGCAGGAGGCCCCCGGTCTGCTGCAGCGGATCATGAGCTTCAACGGAAGCCGCCGCAAGGAGAAAAAGCGTCCTCTCAACGCGCCGGCCAGACGGGCGCGCAGCGAGTATTCCACCGCGCTGCCCCCGGAAGAGGCGCCCGAAGTCGGCGTAGAAGCCCCGGTCTCGGAGGATACCGTTGTATTCACCCCGTCCGCAGAGCCTGTGAAGGAAAAGCGGGAAGCGCCCACAGAGGCAGACTTCAGCTTCTCCTTTGACGATGCCGAGGCAGCCCCTGCCGACTACGCTCCGGACGCGGCCTATGCTCCCGAGGAAGTCCCCGCCGAGGATCAGGTCCTGCCGGATCTCTCCGCCTTCACCGAGCCGGAGGAAGTGGGCGATGCGATCCCGGAGGAGAGGGAGAGCGCCGGGCCGGATCAGGCCGAGGCCGCCGATGTTGAAGCGGAGGAGCTCGGCGAATTTCCTTCCTTTACCCAGTATGTTTCGAGCCTCATTACCGGGGCTCTGTACCGCCTGCGCGGCGGGAATGCCGTCGGTTCCGTCACCATGGACACCGACGGGGAGGATCTTGGTCCGGAGCTGACGCCCGCGGCCGCCTCCAAGCACTACGGCTCCTTTGTCCCCTCGCTGCGGCTGCGTTTCCGCATCGGACTGGGGCTTCTGTTCGTGCTGGCCTGGATCAGCCTGGGTCTGCCGGTGAGCGGTATGCTGCGCACGGTGCGCGTGGCAGCTGCCATGTGCCTTGCGCTGCAGCTCGGGATCATGCTGCTGAGTCTGGACGTGATCACAAACGCGGCGATCAATATGGCGCGGCTTCGCTTCGGTGCGGACTCGCTGGCGGCGCTGTGCTGCGTGCTCACCAGCTTCGATGCGCTGGCCGTGGCGGTGGATGCCTTCGGCACACCGCATATGCCGCTCTGTCTGCTCTCCAGCCTCTCGCTGATGGGTGTGCTGTATTCCTCGCTCCTGGCAGCCCGGGGTCTTCGCAAATCCCTGCGTGTGCCCTCCATCGCCAAGCGCTGCTACAGTGTGACCGGCGAGAGCGGCCTCAAGGGCAAGGGCCTCACGCTTCTCAAGACCGACCGGCCCATCACGGGCTTTGTCCGCCGCACCGAGGAGGCCGGCCCCGACGAGACGGCTTTCCTGCGCGCAGCTCCTGCACTGCTGGTCATCGCGCTGCTGTTTGCGATCATCATCTCCGCCGCGCGGCATGCGGGCGGCGACTTCCTGTACATTCTGACCGCGCTGCTCGTCCCCGCGGTCCCCGTCTGCTCGCTGCTGTGCTTCACGCTCCCCTACTTTGTCGGCTCCAACCGCATCTTCTACAGCGGCGCGGCGCTGGCCGGCTGGTCCGGCCTGAGCGATGTGGGCCGGGGCCAGAACCTCATCATCACCGACCGGGATCTCTTCCCCGAGGGCAGCATTGAGATCGACACCGTGCGCATCTTTGCCGACGCGGAGCCGGAGAAGATCCTCTCCTACGCCGGCACCATGATCCTGGCCTCCGGCTCGGGTCTCGCCCCTGCCTTTGCGGAGCTGATGAACCGCAACGGCGGCACCATGCGCCATGTGGACAACTTTGAGCATCTTCCCGGCGGCGGAATGAAGGGCATCATCGACGGCAGCACGGTCCTTTGCGGCGGCACGGAGTTGATGCGCCTGATGAACGTGCGCATCCCCTACCGGCTTGTGGACAAGACCACGGTGCTGCTGGCAGTGGACGGCGTCCTCTACGGGATCTTCAACATCAAATACACGGGCCAGCCCCAGGTGCGCAAGGCGCTGGTGGGCCTGATCCGCTCCAGCCGGCACCCGGTGTTCGCCATCCGGGACTTTAACGTCAACCCCGAGATGCTCCGCGAGGTTTTCGATGTGGCGACCGACGGCTACGACTTCCCGCCTTATACGGAGCGCTTCAAGCTCTCCGAGGCGCCGGCGGATTCCCAGGCGCCGGTGGCCGCCGTCATATGCCGCGAAGGGCTCGGTCCCCTCTCGCTTGCCGCCGACACCGGACGCAGCATGTATCTGGCTACGCGCTTCAACCTGATCGTGACCCTGCTTTCCGCGCTGATCGGCGTGTTTCTCGTGTTCATCCGCTTCCTGTCGGCAGGGCAGGTGGGCGTGCTGTTTCTGCTGCTGTACCTGGTCCTCTGGGCCATTCCGGTGATTGCCGCGAGCCTGTTCCTGAAATTCTGATCTGTTTAAACGCCAAAACCCTCTCGCCTGCGGCGGGAGGGTTTTGTCTGCTTTTTTTACATGGATGCGCGGACGGTATTGACCAGATAGCGGATAACCTCAATGGGGTAGTCGCCCACAGCGGTCTCCCCGGTCACCATGACGGAGCCTGCCCCGTCCAGCACGGCGTTGCAGATGTCGCTGACCTCCGCCCGTGTGGGCACGGGACTGTGCTCCATGGAGGCGAGCATCTGGGTCACCACCATGAAGGGGACGCCCCG
>CAMKAP010000083.1 GCA_946410505.1 uncultured Clostridia bacterium | reverse complement strand
CATGAAGTTTGAAGACGGCGTGGCGCTCTACGGCAAGTATGTGGGCAACTGGGGCGGCGAAGCCACCCGCTGGCGCTTTGAGGGTGTGAAGGACGGCGTGAGCGTGGTGTCTCAGACCCGCTGCCCGGGAAGCCGGCTGCACCTGGAAGTGCGCGTGAGCCAGACGGAGCTGCATGAGGGCGAGAGCTATGACATGGCCGCCGTGCGTGTGCGCGTGCTGGACGAGAACAACAATCCCGCCCCCTATGCCCAGGTTCCCGTGAAGCTGAAAACGCGCGGCGCGCTGCAGCTGGTGGGACCGGACACGGTCACCGCCGAGGGCGGCATGTGCGGCTGCTATGTGAAAACCGCAGGTCGGCGCGGCAAGGCGAGCTTGACGCTCAGCGCCGAGGGCTGCGAGCCGGTCACCGTGGAATTTGCCGTAAAGTGAGGGAACAGTATGGCCAACCGATTCAATTATAAGATCACACTGAAGAATCACCCGCCCATCCTGGGCAGCATCGTCCGGCCTCATGGAGCGCTGCATCTGACGGTGGACCTGCCGGAGGATGAGATCGTGAAGGTGGAGGCCTCGATGAACGTGCCCATGAGCGCCGAGGGCCGCGTGTTCATGAACGGCTATCAGAGCTGGACCTACAGCACGGAGCATTCGCGCGTCGGGCGCACGCACGGCATCGGGCGCCTGCCGAGGGCGGTCATTGACCATTACGGTCTGGACCGCTACGGCGACTACGGCTGGGTCAGCTACCCGGAGAAGCCGGGCATTACCCACGGCGAGAGCTACTGCTACTTCCGCGAGGGGGAGGATTTCCGCCTGATCGGCTCGCTGGACGAGACGCCCGGCTACACCCTCTTCCGCTACGACTGCGAGAGCCATGAGCTGCGTATCGAGCGCGACTGCGCGGGCCTGCGCTGCAAGGGCGAATTTCACGCCTTTGACCTCTACTTTGCCCACGGCCGGGAGGATAATGTTTTTGACGCGTGGTTCGGCGCGCTCGGCGTGAAGGCCCGGACACAGGAGAAGATCGCAGGCTATACCAGCTGGTATAACCGCTATGAAAACATCAGCGCCCAGAGCATCCGGGAGGATCTGCAGGGCTGCATCGGCAACCTGCAGCCGGGCGACCTCTTCCAGATCGACGACGGCTGGGAGCCCAACGTGGGTGACTGGCTGGACGCCGATCCCGCGAAGTTCCCCGAGGGAATGAAGCAGGCGGCCGATGCGATCCACGCCGCGGGCTTCCGGGCGGGGCTGTGGCTGGCGCCCTTTGCGGCGAATAAAGCCTCCAGCCTCTACCGCGAGCATCAGGACTGGTTCCTGCGCGACGAAAAGGGGAGACCCTGGAAGGCCGGCAGCAACTGGGGCGGCTTCTACGGCCTGGACATCGACCATCCCGAGGTCGTCGCTTATCTGGAGAAGGTCTTCGACCGGGTGCTCAATGAATGGGGTTACGATCTTGTAAAGCTCGATTTCCTCTACGCCGCGGCCCCCTTCGGAACGGCGGACGAAACACGCGCGGGGCGCATGATCCGCGCGATGAAGCTGCTGCGCAGGCTCTGCGGAGATAAGCTCATCCTCGGCTGCGGCGTGCCGCTGATGCCCGCCTTCGGCCTGGTGGATTACTGCCGCATCGGCTGCGACGTGGGCCTGGACTGGGACGACAAGCCCCATATGCGCCTTGCCCACCGGGAGCGCGTCTCCACCCGCCAGTCCATCAACAACACCGTCTTCCGCCGCCAGCTCAACGGCCGCGCCTGGCTCAACGACCCGGACGTGTTTTTCCTGCGGGAGGGGAACCTCAAGCTCTCGGACGAGCAGAAATACGTGCTGGCCACGGTCAACAGCGTGCTGGGCGGCGTGCTGCTGCACTCGGACAACATGGCGCAGTACGGCCCTGTGGCAAAGGCGCAGTACGCCCAGCTTCTGCGCAACCGGGACGCCGTCAATATCGAGGTGCAGAAGGATCTGCAGAACTACAGCCTCAGCTATGAGCTCAACGGCCGCCGCGTCAGCCTGAAGATCGAGTGAGCCCGGGAGAAGCCCGAAAGGATTTGAATATGAGAATCTGCATAAACGTTTCTGCCGGCCGGACCGGGAAGTCCAGCGCCCCGGAGCGGGAGGGCTGCGCGGCATGAAGAAGCCTTTGCAACTGCTCTCCATTCTCTTTCTCCTGGCGCTGGCCCTGGGGATGATCCTGCTGGGCCAGCAGCTGGACGCCCGACGCATGGCGGCGCAGACTGCCGCCGCAGAGCCGACGCCCGAACCAAGTCCCGAGCCGACCCCTTCACCCACGCCCACCCCCATCCCCTACGTTTCGCCCATTGAATTTGACGCGCTCAAAACCGTGAACGAGGACATCTATGCCTGGCTGGAGATCCCCGGCACCGGGGTGAGCTATCCTGTGCTGCAGCGCCCCGGGGACGACGAGTATTATCTCAACCGGAATCTGGACGGCAGCGAGGGACTTCCCGGCTGCGTGTTCTCCTTCTCAGGCGTGGCGCGGGATTTCTCCCGCTTCAATACGATCCTCTATGCCCACAACATGGCGGACGGGAGCATGTTCGGCGCCCTGCGGGATTATGCGGACCGGGACTTCTTTATGAGCCACAGGGAGATCGTTGTTTACACGCCGGAGGCAGAATATCACTACAAAATTTTCGCAAGCACCATCTTTGAGGACGTGCTGATCGACGCCGTCTACGACGAGACTGTGATGCAGGACCGCATCGACTATCTCCAGCGCATCATCAACAGCACGGCCCCCGGCACCGTAGTCCCCGGGGACACGGCCATCGCACTGGAGGACCACATCCTCACGCTCAGCACCTGTGTGGACGACGCGCCGGAGAACCGGCGCCTGGTACTGGGCCTCTTGACCGAAGTGATCGACGAAGGGAGGGCGAAGACGCCATGAGTGTTTTTCAGCCTGCGGACATTCTGATCCCCCGGGAGGAGGACCTGGAAAAGTGGGCGGTGATCGCCTGCGATCAGTTTTCCTCCGAGCCCGAATACTGGGAGGAGACGCGGCGCATCGTGGGAGACGCTCCCTCCGCGCTGCACCTGATCCTGCCGGAGGCGGAGCTGGGCGGGCAGGATGAGGAGAAGATCGGCACTGCCCATGCCGCGATGGAGGCTTACCTGCACAGGGGCCTCTTTCGGGAATATAAAAACGCCTTTATCTATGTGGAGCGCCGCTTTGCCGACGGATCATACCGTCAGGGCGTGATGGGCATGGTGGATCTGGAAGCCTACGACTTCGCACCGGATGCGAAAACGCCCGTGCGCGCGACAGAGGAGACCGTGGCCGAGCGCATCCCGCCGCGGATGGCGCTTCGCCAGGGCGCGGCGCTGGAGCTGCCGCATGCCCTGCTCCTCTGCGACGATCCGGACGATCTGCTGATCGGCCTGCTTTCCCGGCAGAAGGCCGCCTTCCCCAAGCTCTACGATTTTGAGCTGATGCAGGGCGGCGGCCGTGTGAGCGGCTGGCTGCTGGAGGGCGTGGTACTGCGGAGGCTGCGGGAGCGGCTGGACGCCTACGCCTCGGGACGGGAGCTCTGCTTTACCGTGGGCGACGGGAACCATTCTCTGGCCACGGCCAAGGCCTGCTGGGAGAAGACGAAGCGCGAGCATCCCGGTGAAGATCTCTCCGGCCACCCGGCCCGCTGGGCGCTGGTGGAGCTCGAAAACCTGCACGGCCCGGGACAGAGATGGGAGCCCATCCACCGCGTGATCACCGGCTGTGACGCGAAGGCCCTGCTGGGCTTTCTCAAGGAGCGGCTGGACTGCGGCGAGGGACCGGCCGTCACCTGCCTGAGCGGCGGGCGGAAGTCCGTTCTGCACATAAAAACCGGGGACGGACAGCTCCCGGTGGCAGCGCTGCAGGCGGCGCTGGATGCCTGGCTGCAGACGCACGGCGGAAGCATCGACTATATCCACGGGGCCGAGGCGCTGAGGAGTTTGTCCGCAGCACAGAACGCCGTGGGCTTCCTGCTGCCCGCCATGGAAAAGGAGGCGCTGTTTCCCGCCGTCGCAGCGGGCGGCGTGCTGCCGCGCAAGACCTTCTCCATGGGTGAAGCCCGGGAGAAGCGCTATTATCTGGAAGCGAGAAGGATTCGGTAAAGACAAGCTGCATCACGCCGGAAAGGGGAGTCAAAGATGGAACAGAGTAAGATGGAAAGCTATCTGGACATCCTGCGGGAGGAACTGGTGCCCGCGATGGGCTGCACCGAGCCCATTGCTATCGCCTATGCCGCAGCCCTGGCCCGCGACACGCTGGGCGCCATGCCGGAGCGCACGGTCCTCACCGTCAGCGGGAACATTGTGAAGAACGTCAAGAGCGTCGTGGTCCCCAACACGGGCGGCCGCAAGGGAATGCGCAGCGCCGTTGCCGCAGGGCTGTGCTTCGGAAAATCCGAGCGTGAGCTGGAGGTCATCTCGGAGGCGGGACCGGAGGAACTGCAGGCCATGGACACCTGGCTCGCCGCGGCGGACATCAGCATCTGCGAGGCCCAGTCCGAGCTGCCCTTCGATCTGGCGGTAGAGCTGTTTTCCGGCGGGGAGAGTGCCTATGTGCATATCGTCTCCCACCACACGAACGTGGTGTGCATCCGAAAGAACGGCGAGACGCTTCTGGAGAAGCCCTGGTCCGCCGCGGCCGATTCGGTGCCGGAGAACCGGGCGGAGCTGAACGTAGAGGACATTGTGCGTTTTGCCGACACGGTGGAGGTAGCGCGTCTGCGACCCATCCTGCAGCGGCAGATCGAATACAACATGGCCATCGCGGAGACCGGCCTCAAGGGCGGCTACGGCGCGGAGATCGGCAAGATCCTGCTGCGCTCCTACGGCAATTCCGTCCATAACCGGGCCAAAGCCTGGGCCGCTGCGGGCTCCGACGCCCGCATGGACGGATGTGAGATGCCGGTGGTCATTAACTCCGGCAGCGGCAACCAGGGTTTGACCGCCTCTGTGCCCGTCATCATCTACGGGCGCGAAATGGGCGTCTCGGATGGAACGCTCTACCGGGCGCTGGCGGTTTCCAATCTGGTGACGATCCATCTGAAGACCGGCATCGGCAGCCTCTCGGCTTACTGCGGCGCCACCTCCGCCGGAGCCGGCGCGGGCGCCGGCGTCTGCTACCTCTACGGCGGCCGATACCGGGAGATCGCCCACACCATCGTCAACGCCCTGGCCATCAACTCCGGCATGATCTGTGACGGGGCCAAAGCCAGCTGCGCGGCCAAGATCGCCTCCGCGGTGGAGGCGGGCATGCTGGGCATGCGCATGTATATGCATGACAGCCAGTTCTACGGCGGCGACGGCATCGTGGTCAAGGGTGTGGAAAACACCATCAAGGCTGTCAGCACCATTGCTCGTGAGGGTATGCGCGGCACTGACAAAGAGGTCATCCGTCTGATGATGGGCAACGACTGACGAAAAACGCTTAATAATCCCCCGGGGAGGTGAAAGACATGCTTGTCACCTCCCCGGGGGTTATGTTTTTGTTGTGCTCGCATGTGTTTGCCTGTGCGCAGAAACACAGTGCAGCGGCTCGAGAAAAAAGTATACTATTATCTCCAATCTGTTCAGAGAGGCGACACGGCGTAATGCGCGCCCCCCATTCTTTCTTTTTGGAGCTTGCCCAAAAAGAAAGAACGCGTCGCGCCCGGTGTAAGAAAGAAAAAGGCGCTTGTCAGAGAGGGGAACACGAGGTCTGAGCGTGGGTCACCGCCGTCCGAATGTTGGACAGCCCTGTTCGCCCGGGTGTCCGCTGCCGCTATGCTGTGCAGTTCGCGGCGCTCAAAAGCACCAAACGGCGGCTCGACGGCCCAAAATAACCCTCTCTGCGAGCCGCGGCCCGGAGCGGGCAGCATTCTTCGTCAGGAGTGCCGGGGAGCGGCAGCGGTATGCGGGGCAAGCCTCCACGCGTTCCTGCTTTAGCGGCGACCCCGGATCTGCCCTTAGACTCCCCGATCAGGCAGTGGAGTCCAGAGGAGACCTCCTCTGGTCGCCTTTCTTTGAAGGCCAGGAAACCTTTCTTTCCGCGAAAGGAAAGAAAAGTTTCCTGATATACGCTGCCTGCCGCCTCTGGGCGGTCGAAAACAATCGTATACTTTTACCCCAGCAGATCCAGGATCGCACCGGCGGTCAGGGCCTGCTGCTCCCAGGCGTCGATAACGGCTGCGCCGTCGCCGCGCTGGGCGCCGTAGTTTCCGAAGGAGGCGTGATTTCCGCCGGAGATCACCAGTTCTGTGGCCTGCTCCGGCCAGAACTGCCGCCCGGCCTCATATTGGTCCCGGTCGAGGCAGCCGTCCTCGCTACCGTAGACGGAGAGCAGACGCAGCCTCTCGGGCAGGGCTTTCGTGGGATAGGAGGCCAACAGAACCAGCGCGTCAAAGCCTGCGCCGTCGCCGACCAGATTCGCGGCCACGGCTCCGCCCATGGAGTGCCCCGCCAGCAGCCAGCTGTCATAGTCGTATGCCGTCCGAAGCTCTTCGGCGGCGTCCATGTCCAGCACCGCCATGTGCAGCGGCATCTTCACCAGAAAGCAGTCCAGACCTTCACGGGCAAGAATCTGCAGCAGGGGGGCATAGGCTTCGCTTTCTACCTTGGCGCCGGGATAGAAGACCAGTGCGGCCTTTTCACCGGGGCCGTCGAAGAAATAACCTTTTTCGATCTCGGAGACCTGCACGCTCTCCTCAGAGTCCAGAGCGCGCAGGGCTTCCGGAGCGGCGTGATAATAGACGGAGAGGAAGCCAAAGACTGCCGCCACGGCCAGAATGAGGCCAAGAAGCAGAGAAAGCAGCAGCTTGGGAAGGACCCTCCGCCTTTTCCGCTGCAGGGGAAAGACTATGACCGCACCGAGCCCCATACACAGGAGCAGAGCGAGTGCGCAGAGAAGATAATATTTCAATGCGATGCCTCACAAATAAACAAGATTTCAGTTTGCGCTCATGCAGCGCTTCAGGCGTGCCTGCAGCTTCTCGGATGCAAGATCGCTCAGGTCGATGACCTGGATGTTCAGCTCGGAGGCCCGGCTGCGAACCAGGGCGTTTGCACGCTCGGCGGTGACGATGGCGGCCCGGGCCATCTGGCCGCCGAAGCGGTCCCGCAGGATGGCCAGCTCGTTGAGCGCCTCAGTCTTCACGTCGCAGGTCTTGCAGCTGATGAAGAGCGGCACCACGCCCCGGGAGCACATCACGTCCAGCTCGTTGGAGACGGAGCCTGCATTGTTTTCACCCTCCCAGTCCACGATCACACTCAGGCGCACATCGTCAAAGAGGCCCGTATCCAGGCAGGCTTTGTACACATAGGTCTCCAGTACGCTGCCCACGTCCCGCAGCCAGGCGCGGATCTGCCCGTCCCGGAAACGGAAGGAGACGCTCTCGGGCGTGATGCGCAGGGCGCGGAGAAAGCCGATCTCCTCCAGCGCGCGCAGAGCGGACTCCGGCGCGTCGATCCGGGCGCCGCGCTCTCCCTTTACCGTATAGGGTCCGCTGACCTCCAGGGAAAAGACCCCCTCGTCGGAGGCAGGGGAGAGCCGCTGCAGATAGGTGACGATCTTCACCCAGTCCCTCCGGTGCCGGAGATACACCTCGAAGAAGGGGTCGAAGTCCGGCAGATAGCGCTCCAGCAGCGCGTTACTCACGCGCCCTTCCCGCACGGAGCCGCCGGCCATCCGAAAGAAATCCTCCACCGGATAGCGGAGGGAGCAGACGACGCCGTCGGCAAAATCCGCATTGCGGATGTTGTAGAAGCAGTTCTTTTTCCGGCTGTAAGTAAAAACCGGAATAGGCGTCTCCGCGCTGAGAAGACCGGCCGCGAACAGGACGGCGTCGGTGCCGCCGGTGATGTCTATGGCACAGTCGGGATAGCGGGAGACGATGCTCTGCAGCAGCGTCAGCACGGAGGAGGCGTCATAGACGTCGGCCTTGAAAAAAATAAGCTCCGTGCGCTGCTGCCTGTGGCTGAAATAGGCCCGCATCTTCTTTTGAAGCGCCGTGTCCCGGGCGGCCCTCTCCGGGCAGATATAGACCGCGCGCTTCGGGCGGAACATCTCCACGCCCAGCACATTTTCCAGCGGCCGTTGGTCATAGAGTTCGATCAAGGTTTCCATGTCGGTACGCGTCCTTTCGGGAGATTCTGTCTCTGCGGGTATTGTAAGCCTTTCCGGCACAAAATGCAATCGGCAGGGCAAACGCCCTGCCGATTGCAGACTGTTGACAAACCTCGCTCCTGTCATCCTGAGCGCAGCGTAGGATCTCAAAAAGATCGTTTTAGGAGTAAAAAGAGATTCTTCGTCACTTCGTTCCTCAGAATGACAATTCTGTTTTCGCTTGTGCAGACTTTGTCGAAACACTGCAAGCGGCAGTGCAAACGCCCTGCCGATCCGTCAGAAAACAGATTGTTACTTGGTGCCGAAGATACGGTCGCCCGCGTCGCCCAGACCGGGGACGATGTAGCC
>CAMKAP010000082.1 GCA_946410505.1 uncultured Clostridia bacterium | reverse complement strand
CGCAGCACGTTCCGAGGTCTTTGCCGAGGTCGTGGCCCGCTCCGGTGTGGAATATCTCTTCATCATGTCCGACAGCGGTCAGATTCTGCTCTCTCCCTTACCCGACCTCTACAATACGGATATTGTGGATTACGGTCTGCTCTCCCAGGACAATCTGGATCTTCTTCTGGAGGGTACCCGACAGGCAGACGGCTCGATCCGGCCCGCTCTGGAAATCAACGATCATGGCAGCTTCTATTTCTATTCCCACCGCTTTACCTTCGGGAAAACAGAGATGGTTCTCGTTCTCGGTGCGGACGCCTCCACACTGGATCTGCAGATTTCGTCGCTCAAGGACGTCTCTGTCGTTCTACGGCGCACCATGGTCAGCAATAACGGCTTCCTGTTTGCCGTGGACACGGAGAGCAATACATTTCTGTACTATGAAAACGGCAAAGAAGTGCTGACCGGGGAAAACGCCCTGGACGCCGGCCTCTCCCATCTCGCCCTGCAGGACGGTTATACCGGGGTTCAGGTCATCAATGGCACGCGGTATTACTGTGTCTCACGGTCATTTGGAAGCAACACCGTGGTCTGCGCCGTTGCGGACACGAAGGATATTTATTCCAGCGACAAGTACGTCCTTTTCTGGTCCATTTCCGGCTTTATTGCGGTCATGGTCCTGTGTCTGATCTATGCCGTCATCGTGCGCAACGACTTTGTACGCAATGTAGTCGTTACCGAGAAGAAGGTCTTTTCCACCAGATCCGGGAAAAAATTGATCTTTGACAAATCTGTTTTCAAAAAAGTATTCCCGCTGATGGTCAGCGGCGTGCTGCTGATTTTCGGGATCTCCATGTATACCCAAACTTTGCTGGAAATCTCACAGACCATTGAGATTTCCAAGTCTGCGCTGGACGACGTCTCCGCACGGTACACCGAGAGCAGCGTCAACCGGGAACTGATTCAGAACTACTACAACAACCGTTTTCTTGCCAAGGCGCAGCTGATTTCCTATCTTATTGAAGAGGATCCATCCGTTCTCAATACGCCGACCGAACGGTTTTACTCCGATTACGACATGGAAAACCAGAGATATTTTCTGGAAGATGAAGAAGGCAACCCGCTCCGCTCTGTCGGCTCCTCCACGATTTTGCAGTCCTTGTGTGACACCAATGACCTGAAATCCATCTACATTCTCAATGAAGACGGTCACACCATCGCCACCAACTCAGACTACTGGTATTTTACCGTCAGCCACATGGCCGGTGACCAATCCTATGCTTTTCTGAACGTGCTGGATGGTAAGGTCGACTACCTGGTACAGGAGCCCATGATCTCGGATACCGGCGAGGACGGGCAGTTTATCGGCGCTGCATTTACCTATTACACCACAGTCAACGAGAACGGCGAAACCGAGTATGTCTCCCACTACAGGTACGAAAATGAAAAGCTGCATACCGAAGACGAAGAAGGGCCGCTCCATGCCCCCATCACATCCCATAGAGGCCTCATTCAGGTAGAGCTTGACCCCGGTCTCACGGAAAAGCTGATGGCCTCCACCGAACTCAGCTATATTTTCTCCTCAGATATGCTCAGCGACGGCTTTATTGTTCTCTTCGACGGTGAGGACCCCTACCGCTGTCTCTACTCTCCTTACGAGGCAAGCCTTTACCGTACGGCAGAAGAAATGGGCATCCCGATGAACGCCTTCTCCGGCAATGATTACTATGGCTTTCTTCGCGTAAACGGTACGAATTATTTCCAGTATTTCCGCTATGCCGAAGGCTACTATATTGCCACTGCGATCCCCAAGGCGGGCATGTATCAGGCGCGCCTCTCCATCTCTGCCATTACTGCGGTGACAAGCCTCATCCTCATTCTCATTCTGTCCGCTACAGTCACGATGACCACGGAGGAGGAAGAGTATCTATACGCTACGATGAGCGAACGTCAGGCTGAAAAAGGGCTCGATTCCGCCATCTTCCATATCATCCTGCCCTCCGGCAGAAAGATCTCCACCGTGAACGCAGCCGCGCGCTGGGATAACCGAAAGATCCCCTGGAATGAACGTACACCCGAGCAGAAGCTCATCGTTCTCATCAGCATTATGCTTGGCATCCTGGTTCTGTACATCATTTTCGCCTTTGCCGGAGCAAAAACCATCTACGGTGATGAATCCATAATCCAGTACATGCTCAGCGGTACCTGGGACAGAAGCCCCAACATTTTTGCGCTCAGTGTCTGTGTGCTGGTGATGCTCTTCACCGCCATTGCCATCACGCTGTTCAGAATCCCCGTCCGCCTCATCTCCACGCTTCTCGGCGCCCGCAGCCAGACGGTCGGCCATCTGCTCATTTCCGTTGCCAAATACGGCGGAACGCTCAGTGCCCTGTTCTACTGCCTCTATCTGATCGGCGTCGATTCCACGAGCCTCCTGGCCAGCGCCAGTATTCTCTCTCTTGTCATCGGCCTTGGCGCGCAAAGCCTGATCAAGGATATTCTTGCCGGCATCTTCATTGTCTTCGAGGGTGAATTCCGCGTGGGCGACATTGTCACCATCGGCGATTATCGCGGTACCGTCGTGGACATCGGCCTGCGCACCACCAAGATCCTGGATAGTATCACCAGAAACATCAAGATCTACAACAACAGCGAAATCTCGGGCGTGCTGAACATGACCAAGGAAGCCTCGGTAGCCATGTGCACCATCGGCGTCGAGTACGGGCAGGATCTGGCCTATGTGGAGGCGGTGCTGAAGCGTGATCTGCCGCTTCTCAAGGAAAAGAACCCCATGTTTCTGGAGACTCCCGTTTTCCTTGGCGTCTCCAATCTCTCGGAAAGCAGTGTCGATCTGCTGATTATCGGCAAGTGCGCCGAAAAAGATATTTTCGATGTCAACCGCTATCTGAACCGGGAGGTTCTGGAAATCTTCTACCGCAACGGCATCAACGTCCCCTTCCCGAACGTCACCGTGTCTCATCTCGATATGAGCGGCCACAAAACCATCGACGATCTCGATACCTCGGGCGACGTGCCGGAGATGTGATTCAGACAGCATACAGAACAGTGGGGGCAGAGAGCAAACGCTCTCTGCCTGTCATATGAGAAAGGACAGCATATGGACTGCAACATCCTCTGCGGGAAAAAATGGGTCTGCTGCGGCGACAGCTTTACAAACGGAGACTTCAAGGGAAGTCCTGAGGGGGAACCCCTCTTTTCTGATGGCCCGTTCACCGGAAAACGGAAAACCTATGACTATCTGATCGCGGAGCGAAACGGAATGGTTCTGGAGCATCTGGCAGTGGGCGGGATGACCATGGCCTACCCTGCCGGCAGCGGCTTCACCAACTGCTTCGCTGCCGGTCTCTACCGGCAGATCGATCCGGATGCAGACTACATCACTCTGTATTTCGGCATCAATGACAGCCATCACCGCCCAAAATCCACCGGCGATGACGGTGAAATCAAAACAGGCGTCATCCCGCTGGGTACAATTGACGACACGGATACAGGCAGCTTCTACGGAGCCTGGAATACGGTTCTGGAAGAGCTCATCCGCAGCCACCCCTACGCCCACATCGGCATCATCGTTTCCAACGGCTGTGAGACCGACGATTACCGAAAAGCGGAGATCGCCGTTGCCGAAAAGTGGGGTCTTCCCTATCTCGATCTCAACGGCGATGCGCGCTGCCCGGTCATGGGCCGCTCCACCAATCCTGCGATTCTTCCCGCTGTGCGGGATCTGAGGACGCGGATGTTCGCCGTAAACTATCCGTCAAACACGCACCCAAACGCCAGGGCGCATGCGTACGAGAGCCTGTTCATTGAGAACTGGCTCAGAAGTCTTTAATCCCCTCTGATGTCAAACACCCTCCGTCATAAGTCGGAGGGTGTTTGACATCATTCTCTTTTTTCTGGGAAATAAGGACAGTCCCGGAGCAGGCATTCCCCGTTCTCCCGGAAATAGCGGCATTGGTTCTTGCCAAGAGGCATATATAGCCCCAGGAGCTCTCCGGTGAATTCGGCGGCCCGGGTGATGACAAGGCGGGCGGTTCTCTTACAGCAGCGCGGCCCGCCGACGTCTGCAATCTCGCCCAGGCAGTCCGCCGTCAGGCGCTGCGGAATGGGCCAGGCCTCCTTGTGAACAGGGTTTGAACCCAGCAAAACGCTCATGTAGATACCGGCACCGATGGCCGCGCCGCAGGCGCCCAGATAGCCGCAGGCGCCGCCCGGGACCTGCTTTCCCCGGCGCACCGCCTCCCGCAGCGCTGCGTTCAGCTCCAGATCTCCGCCGTTATTGCGGTATGCTGTCAGCAGTACACAGGGGACGATGATATGATGCTCCGGCCCATGCATGTGCACCTGGGGCAGCGCAATGATCTCTTCAAAAAGCTGCAGAGGATCTTTTTCGGTGCTTGCAAGCAGCACCGGGACAAAAAAAGCAATGGAAGAAGCCTCGTGGCAAGCGTCACAAATGAAGTGGCCATCCTCACAGGCGCAGTTTGCGCTGAATTTTTTTCCGCAGATTTCACAGCGGCGAAAACTGGCCTCCTTTTCGTAGCGCAGGGGTTTTCCGCACAGGAGGCAGCCGGTAAAGTGCCGGGTCTCTCTCGGCGAGACAGGCTTACAGCAGCCGGTATCGTCGGCTTTCGTTTTCGCGATCTCCGTCATCTCTTCTCAACCTTTCTCTTTCCCGCATACAGCGGACGGTCATCCATGTTCACAGGGCGCTGCCGGATCTCCGCTTCAAGGTCCGGAAGCCTCCCTTCTCCAGTGGTCAAAACCTCCAAAGACAGGGTTTCTTTTCTTCTCGCCGCCCGGTAGTCAACAACCTGGGGACAGGAGAAAAGCCTTTCGTCCAGTTCGGCCAGCGATGCGCTCTCTCTTTTTCTCCGCACGGTATCCAGGCGCAACACCTCGCTGCCGCAGGGGCAGGGTCCCGGAAGCACACGGGTGGTATCCCCTGTTCGGTACCGGATGAGCGGCATGGCCTCCATGCCGACGGTGGTGATGACCAGCTCGCCCCACTCTCCAGGCGGCAACGGCGTCCCATCCTCGCCGATAATCTCGGCGATCACATGGTTTTCCCGCAAATGCATCCCCTCATGGGCGCTGCAGCAGATGGCGCCGCCGAGGGCCATCTCGCGGGAACCGTAATGTGGGAAAAGGCGTGTCCCCAGTATCTCCTCACAGCCGCGTATTACAGATTTCGGGCAGGCATCCCCGCTGACAAGCGCTCTTTGCAGGCTCCCCTTTCCGCAGACACGCAGCATACTCAGAAGCTGTACCGGCATCCCGACAAATGTGTCCGGTCTGTCGGATTCCAGGACTGTTTTCATTTCCCCATAGCTGAGTCCCGCGCCAAGGCAAAGGGGACGCGCACCCAGCCTATCCACCGCCTCGGCGATCAGCTCACCCAGCCCGTGGGGCCCGGAGAACGGAAAGCAGATCATGGTCACGCTGCCGGGAAAGATCAGTTCCCCGAGACCTGCCATGAAAAGCTCAACCGTATGCGCACAGTCTGCTTCGGTATAGAACACTCGCTTGGCGGTCCCTGTGGTGCCGGAGGTGGCGTCCGAAAGGACACGAAGGATCTCCGACTGGGAACAGAGCAGCAGACCTGATGCATTGTGAGCCAAGTCCTCGTCTGTGGTAAAGGGCAGCTCTGAAAGCTGTAAAAGACTCTCAAGCTGATCCGGCAGCGCCCTGTAGAACCCGCCGCGGGCGTGTTCTTTCTTCAACAAAGCGTTCAGTTTGCGCAGCTGCAGCGCTTCGATCTCAGCTCTGTCGAGCTTTGAAAGGCCCTCCTGCCGCATCAGCAGCGCGTCGATCCTTGAGCGTTTCATCGGTAGAGCGCCTTTCCCGACGAGTCGGTCAGATTGTAGGCACAGAAGGGCACCATACCGTACCGGCTGTCCACCTCACAGATATGGCAGCGCCGCAGTCTGTCCAGGTCCAGGTTCCAGGCGTCCTGAAACACCATACCCGAAACAGCAAAGGTCTGTCGCCGGCTCTCCTCCAGGAAGGCATCCAGTGCGGAGGTGTCACACAGAGCATCGTCGTCCGCAAAGGCCTCCGACGTTCCGCGCCACTGATCGGCCACGGAAGTTCGCGAATCATCGGAGCTGGTACAGCAGCAACCGCCGCTCTGCCGCCGGGGCAGGCACTTGAGGCTTCCGTCAGGCTTGATGCGGTAGCTTGCGTGGAAAGAGCAGTAAGGACTCTCTGCACCGCCGCCATAAAAATCGGATGCAAACATGGCCCCTTCCGTCTGTTCCTCGATCAGTTTCAGAAGCTTTGGGATCGTGATGGGTTTCTCCGGTCGCTGAATCGCGCAGCGCCCGAAATAGCTGATGGGTTGGAAATGAACGCCCCGAACGGAGGGCATATTTTCCATGGCGTATTTCAGGATCGGGCCGACCTGTTCCTCGTTTACGCCGCGGGCGATCACAGGCACCAGCACCACGCCGAGCCCAGCTTCCGCACAGGCTTGAACACAGCGCTTTTTCTCTTCCAGCAGCTTGCGGCCCCTCAGCGTTATGTAAACTTCATCGTCCAGTCCGTCAAACTGGAGAAACACCGTGTCCAGTCCCGCTTCCCTGAGTTTTCCGGCATAGCCCGGCTCGGATGCAAGCCTGAGGCCGTTGGTATTAAGCTGGAAAAAGCGGAACCCCTTCTCCCGCCCCATGCGGATGATCTCCGGCAGGTCATCGCGCATGGTAGGTTCCCCTCCGGAGAGCTGAATATTGAAGGGTCCGCCGTGGGCCATCAGGGTATCGTATTGCTTCTCGATCTCGGCAAGGCTCAGATCACTCTCAGGCTTTTCCCCGGCTGCGGCAAAGCAGACCGGGCAGCGGAGATTGCAGCGCTTCGTCAGCTCCAGCAGCATGCAGCATCCCTTGCGCAGATGCTCTGTGCACAATCCGCAGTCAAGGGGACAGCCCTTGTCGGGTGAGCGCCCGTCCCGCGGCGGCTCCACCGCCGTGTTTTTGCTGTTCCAGCGAAGATAGGAGGCAAGATTGTCCTCCCAGATCAATGTGGAAAACTGCCCGTGCTCCGGGCAGCTTTTGTCAAGATAAATACCGTCGCGCTCACTGCGTTTTACGGCATCCAGGACCCGAAGGCAGACGGGGCACACGCTTTTCGTTTTCCCGATAATCACAGCAGGCCCCTCTCCGTCAGGATCTCCATACATTTTTCGTAGGTTGCCGCGATGATCTGCGGGCAGTATTCCACGCGTTTGGCAGGGTTTCCCTTTGTGATGTCGCGGCAGTCGATTCCGCCGTAGTCGGCGGTGATTTCATCCTCGAACCAGCGGGTGAACTCACCCAGTGCACTCTTGTGCGCGGGGTCGTCCATGCCGGTATCTTCGCCTTTGCCGGTAAAGTAGGAGATCACGCAGGCGCCGCCTGTCAAGCAGCCGCAGCAATTCTGGGAAAAACCGACGCCGCCGTTGAGACCGCCCATGGCTTTTACCAGCCCCGGGTTTTCTTCTCCGACGGTATCCAGCATCAGGATGGCCAGGATCTGGCCGCAGAAGTAACCGTAACGGCTCAGTTCCAACACCCGGTCTAACAGATCCATTCTTATCTCCTTTCTCCGATCAGCAGCCAGTAGCTGCATTTGCCGCGAGGGGTGATACAACTATCCGTCTCACCGCGCCAGAGAGCCTCCAGATAGTACTCCCTCCACACTGCCGTCACGTCTTCGGCGTGGCAGAGCGTAAAACCGGCAGAGTTCAGAAGCGGCAGCGGCGACTCAAAGAACACGTCCGAAAGCAACAGCTTGCCGCCGGGTCTGAGCAATCTGTGCGCCTCCCGCAGCGCGCCCGGCACATCGCCGGAGGCAAAAAAGGCACATTCGCTGAGGACCGCGTCAAAGCTGCCGTCCGGAAAGCCGGTATACAGAAAATTTCCCTTCTCCACAGCCCGATCTCGCGGCGCAAGATCAATGCCGCACGCAGCATAGCCGTTCTCACACAGATATGCCAGACTCTCCCCCGCGCCGGCGCCCATGTCCAGAACGGCGGCGCCCTTCGGAAGCTCTGCCAGCGCGAGCATACGTGCGGTATGTTCCTGTCCGCCGGGGTGGCCGTTCATCATTTGTCCTCCAGTGCCCGCTCCACCGAGGCCACCTTTCCCAGCGCCAGCTCCTCCGGCACATAGACAAAGCCGCAGTTCGGGCAGACAGGCAGCTCCACGGGAAAGCCGTTGTCCAGATACAGGAATTTAGCCTTGCCCTTCACAAGCGCTACGCCGCATTTGACGCAGCGGAGCTTGCCCTGCGGGTCGATGGTATAGTAATTCTTCTCGATCGCCATGGCTCAGCCCTCCCGTTTCACAACATTCATCCGGTGGCTCCAGGCGCGGTGCACCAGAAAGCCCCCGTCCGTGCGGCTGAATTTGACCCAGAAGGTGGCGTTGCCCACCCGGCGGCGTGCCGCCAGCAGGCCGTCCTCGTCCTGGATGGCTTCGCCGTTCTCGCGAAAGTCCCTGAG
>CAMKAP010000081.1 GCA_946410505.1 uncultured Clostridia bacterium | reverse complement strand
TCTCGCGGCGCTGCAGCACCTTCTCGTCGGAGATGTAGCGGGCGCACTCGGAGACTTCCATGTAGTGCCGGCAGATCTGCGGCAGCGCGGGCTCGTCGTCCTTGAGCTCGATGACTTCGCGGCCGGGCGTGGAGCCGAAGCAGTAGCGGTCGGACACGACCAGGGCGCCCACGTCCTCGATGAGCTTGGTCAGGTTGGGATCGTCGATCTCGGAGCCGACAATGGCCACTCTCGCGCGGAAATTGGGCTTGACGTCGGGCTCGCGGGTCTTGAGCTCTTCCAGCGTCTCCTGCAGGTAGGGCAGGATCAGCTTCGTGGGACACACATAGCTCACCAGGTTCAGAATGTGGAACTCATAGCCGGTGATGACCGGGTTTTCGGCCTTGCGCATCTCGCGGATCTCGGTGATGACTCTGCACATCTCGTTGTGCTCGGCCACGGCCTTGCGGATGGCCTCGTCGGAGATGTCGGTGCCGAAGGTTTCATGCAGGCGGTTGAGCACGTGGGCCTGCATCTGCTTGACATAGCCGTCCACCGTGTAGTCGGTGATCTTGAAGGGCATGTCGCAGTGGGTGACGAAGAAATTGGGCTTGGTGTTGACGTTCAGGATCTCAAAGTGCTCCATGGAACGGTTCATCATCGAGCAGGCGTCCACACCGATCAGCGCGTCCAGATACTGGTAGCCGCCCTCGATGGCGCGCTCCAGCAGAGCGCGGGCGAACTCGCAGGTGTAGTTAGACATGTAATAGGTGGCGATGTCGATGGAGCCGGTGTTGGGGGCGCGGAGCCTGGTCGAGAAGCAGTTGTCGACATTGAGCAGGACCTCGGGGATGTGGAAACAGGTATAGCCGAGACAGACGCCGCCGTCGGCCTTCGCCTTCTCCACCAACTCATTGTCAGCATTCTCAAGCAGACTCTCAAAGTAGATCAGATGCTTAAGATCTTTCAAATGTTACACCTCTTTTTCACAGAATGTCTATTTTCCGGAGTGCTTCCTCCACTCCCTTGAGCATAACGGAATCCGCAGGCAGTTCCATGACGCTCTTGCCGCGAATGTCGTTGGCGGCAAAGGTGTTGTCTGCGGGGATGGCTGTGAGCACCTCCACCGGGCATTCCATCAGAGGAACCAGCTCGGGATTGGTGACACGGTTGATGATGGCGCCGATCCGATCGTAGGAGATCAGTTCGTCCGCCACGCCCTTGATGGTGGTGATGACCTGCACGCCTTTCTTGCTCTGGTCGGTGATCAGCAGCAGGTGGCTGACCTTTTCCATCACGCGGCGCTGGATCTGTTCGATGCCGGCTTCGCCGTCGATCACGACGTAGTCGAAGCTGTTGGCGAGGATACCGATGACTTCCTTGAGATAAGAGTTTACCTTGCAGTAGCAGCCGGAGCTCTCCGGCCGGCCGATCGCCAGAAAGGCAAAGCCCGGCATCTCCACCAGCGCGTCAAAAATGCGGAAGCGCGCCTCGCTGAGAAGCTCAAGAGCCTCCCTGGTTTCCCCGTTTTCCACGCTGTCGACAATGCTCATGCGAATATCGTCCAGCGTCAGCTTCACATCCACGCCAAGAGCAACAGAAAGCCCCACGGCAGGGTCGGCGTCGATCGCAAGGATCTTTTTGTCCGGGTATTTCTCCACGAGCTTGCGCACGATGCACGCGCAGATCGAGGTTTTGCCCACGCCGCCTTTGCCCGCCACGGTTATGATCTTGGCTTTATTCTCCATTTGCGTCCCCCCTGTCGGTATAAAATGGCGCAATAAGGCCATCATGTAATATCGTTGTCATTTTAACACAGGGCCTGAAAATATGCAAGATAAACACCATAAAAATGTCCATTCTCGTCTTTTTGGTGCAAAATGACAAAAGCAACCGGACTGCTGTTCCTGCCTTGTTTAGACACGGGCACCACGAGCGTAAAAAAATGCTGCGCGTCCTCCGACGCGCAGCGCTGTGTAAACCGTGATTTACTTCAAAAGTGCCAGGATGCCTGCGGTCTGTTCCTGCGTCAGCTCGTGTACGGTAAGATAGGCCTCTGCCAGCTTCACCGGGTCCGGCACACATCTGGTGGAATCCAAGGTGCCGACGTGATATTCCTCGCAGCTGAACGCAGCTTCATACACTCTGCCGCAGGTCTTTCCGCACTTGACAAATCCCGCTTCCCGTATAGCGCCCTTCTTCAGCATACTGTTGAGCAGAATGTGAACCGAGCTGTCCATCCAGGTTTTATCGACAGACAGACTCAGGATCTCTCCACGGGAAAGGGCGCGGTTCTCCCGCCACAGAACATCCATGATCTCAATCTCATTTTTTGTCAGGTACATGCGGTGTCCCCTTTCTCAGGCCGAAGGCGTGGAAATCCGGATAAATGATTCCTGTTTCCATTTTGCCATATTTTAACACACTACATTGTGATTGACAATATGGCAATTGTAACCAAAATTTGCCAGTTTATTCCGTTCTTATGACCATAATTCCGGCTTAATAGGGCTGCCGGTCTTGATTTTGGGGGGAGATTGCTGTTATAATGGCTATCGTATAGCGAAATCAATCGGCATCTCGGTTGTTTTCATTTCCAGGCGACGGGTTTGGCTGCGAATGATTCGCAGATTCATTCGCATGATACCCTTTGCTATGATTTTTTCCAGAAAGGGATGCGCTTATGCAGATCACCAAAGAAACCACCATGGGCCAGATGCTCGAGTACGATATGGGCATCGCCTATGTCCTGATGCAGTGCGGCATGCACTGTGTCGGCTGTCCCTCCTCCATCGGCGAGAGCCTGGAAGAGGCCTGCATCGTTCACGGTCTCGACGCTGACGCCGTCATGGCTCAGATCGAGGATTACCTGGCCAGCCGCCCCGCGGAGGGCTGAGAACGGAAGCGAAAAGGGGATGTGAAACAATCACATCCCCTTTTCGTTTCCGGGACGGGAGTTTATCATGAAATTGTTGTATGCCGAGGATGAGCCGGCCATGTCCGAGGCCGTGAATGACATCCTCATCTATCACAAATACAGCGTGGACGTCGTTGACAACGGGCAGGACGCGCTGGACTACGCCAGAAATGAGCAATACGACGGCATCATCCTGGACGTGATGATGCCGCGGCTGAGCGGCTTTGAGGTGCTGCGCCGCCTGCGGCAGGAGGGAAACACCACCCCTGTGCTGCTGCTGACGGCCCGGGCCGAGGTGGAGGACCGCATCGAGGGTCTGGACCTGGGTGCGGACGACTATCTGCCTAAGCCCTTCGCCATGGGGGAGCTTCTGGCCCGGGTGCGGGCCATGCTGCGCCGCCGGGAGGATTTTACGCCGAACATCCTGCAGGTGGGTGATCTTGCCCTCAACCAGCAGAGCGCGGAGCTGCGCTGCGGGGAGAAGTGCGTCGTGCTGCCTCGGCTGGAATACCGCCTGCTGGAGCTGCTGATGCTCAACCGGGGGATCTGCCTCTCCACCGAGGACATTCTGGTCAAGGTCTGGGGCTATGAGACTGAGAGCGACATCGGCGTCGTCTGGGTCTATATCTCCTATCTGCGCAAGCGCCTTGCGGCGCTGGGCTCCACGGTGGAGATCAAAGCCCGGCGCGGTGTGGGTTATCTGCTCACCGAGGGGGAAAAGACATGATCCGTACCCTGCAGAAGAAATTCACCGTCACGGCCATGATCGCCGTCACGGTGCTGCTCACGGTGCTGCTGGGGGCGATCAACGTCTTCAACGCCGTCTCCCAAAACAGCGAAAGCGATCGTCTGCTCCAGTTTCTGGCCATGCAGGAGGGCTTCGGCCCCGCTCCCGCGCCGGAGGATCTGCCGGAGGGGCGGCGCGCCTTCTGGCAGGAGCCCATGACCGAGGACCGGCGCATGGCCGCTCTGTATTTCTCCGTCCGCTTTGATGAAGAAGGCGCGGTAAAAAGTGTTGATTTGCGGCACATCGCCTCTGTGGATGAGGAGGCCGCCGCCGCGCTGGCCGAGCGGGCGCTGGCAGACGGCAGGGCATACGGAAGGCTGGACAGCTACCGCTTTCAGATCGTAGAGCCTGCGCCGGACCGGCAGACGGTGATCTTTCTTGACGTAAGCAGTCAGCGGCACAACGTGCTGCGGGTGGCGGCGCTGTCGGCGCTGGCGGGACTGCTTGCCTGGTGCGCCATGCTGGTGCTGGTCATGGCCCTCTCCCGCCGGGCGATCCGCCCCATCGCGGAGAATATGGAGCGGCAGCGCCAGTTCGTCACCGACGCAGGGCACGAGCTCAAGACGCCGCTGGCCATCATCCGCGCCAATCTGGACGCCATGGAGCTGACGGGCGGGGAGAGCAAATACAGCCGCAACATCCGCAGCCAGGCGCTGCGCCTGAGCGATCTGATGCAGAATCTGCTGACCCTGGCCCGCATCGACGAGAACAGCGTGCCCGTGGACCTGAGCGACGTGGATCTCTCCGCGCTGGCCGCCGAGGAGCTGGAAATGTTCCGCGAACCGGCGGAGCTGAAAAAGCTCACTCTCAGCGCAGACATCGCCTCCGGCGTCGGCATCCGGGCAAACCGGGGTCAGATCGCCCAGCTGCTCTCCACCCTGCTGGATAACGCCGTCAAATACAGCCCCGAGGGCGGGGAAATCCGCCTCAGTCTCCGGGGCGGCGACAAGGCGGAGCTGCGGCTCGCCAATACGGTGGCGGCGCCGGTGGACACCGCGCGCATTTTTGACCGCTTCTATCGCTCGGACGCCTCCCGCAATCAAAAAAGCGGCGGCTTCGGCATCGGTCTCTCCGCCGCCGCGGCCATCGTGCGCCTGCACAAGGGCAGCATCCGCGCCGACATGGAGGGAGAGCACACCCTGATATTCACCGTCCGGCTGTGAGGCGGCTCTTCCGCCGCATATACCTGCGAACAGAGGGGATCCCGTGGGGGATCCCCTCTGTTTTATGCGCATGCATATTCACTTGATGACCTGTTCGGCCAGAACGGAGGACTCCACCGCCTCCACCAGCGGCGCTTCCGCATAGGCGGAGGGCTCCGGCGCGGGCAGGGACTGCATATAGGCATGCATGGCCTCGGCCACGCGCTTGCCGTTGGCCACGGCCTCCACCACGGTGCTGGCACCATGGGCGGCGTCTCCCGCGGCAAACACGCCGGGGCGGGAGGTGCGGCCGTCCTCATCGGCGATGAGCAGGCCGGTGGACTTGGTCTGGATATCCCTGGTGCTGTTCATGATGCTGCTGCCCAGCTCCTGACTGACGGCGACGATGACGCCGGTGCAGGGATAGCGCTTCTCCGAGCCGGGGATCGTGTGCAGCCTGCCTTCTTCGTCGTACTCGCTGTCGGCGAACACCACGCAGTCCTCCAGGATCTCCACAGGCGTCTTCATCATCTCGAAGTTCACGCCCTCCAGCTTTGCGTAGCTGGACTCGTACTGGCTGGCGGCGATCTTGTCCCGGCGGTTGAAAACCGTCACATAGCGGGCGCCGTTGCGGATGGCGGTGCGGGCGCAGTCCATGGCGGAGTTGCCGGAGCCGATGACGATGACCCGCTCGCCCAGGCGGAAGGCTTCAGGTGAGGCCAGATAGTTGATGGCAAAGGCCACATGACCAAGGCTCTCGCCCTTGATGTGCAGGGACCGGGGCTTCCACAGGCCCGCGCCCACGAACACGCTCTGATAGCCGTCGCGGAACATGTCGTCAATGGTGATGGCGCCGCCGACGGTGGTGTTGGGGCGGAACTGAATGCCCTTGAGCTCCAGATGCCGGTAGGCGAAATCGTCCAGCACGGCATCGGGAAGGCGGAAATCGGGGATACCGTAGCGCATGACGCCGCCGATCTTGTCCTTGCTGTCAAAGATCGTGACGCCGTAGCCGTAGCGGGCCAGGATCACCGCGATGGTGAGGCCGGCGGGACCCGCGCCCACGATGGCAACCTTGCGCCCGTTGCTGGGGGCCGGGCCTTTGACCATCTGGTTTGCATAGGTGGTGGAGATGTAGTTTTCGATGATCGAAAAGTGCACCGGCACGTCCTTGATGCCGCGGATGCAGTGGCCCTCGCACTGCTTCTCGTGGTTGCAGACCAGAGAGCAGACCGTGGTGAGGGGGTTGTTCTCAAACAGCATCCAGCCCGCATCGTTCAGTTTCCCGTCCTTCAGAAGACGGATGACCTCGGGGATGTTGGTATGGATCGGGCAGCCCTCCCGGCAGCGGGGCTTCTTGCAGCCTAGACAGCGGTTGGCCTCCTCCATCACATGCAGTGCCATGTCTTGTCCTCCAAATGTAGTGTAATTATTTGCCTTCGTCAGTTCCCCGACAAAATTATAATCCGTTTTTGACCGGGCTCTGCCTGGGCAAAAACACCCTAAGCCGAGCTATGTGAGGCCTTGCGCCGTCGTCAAACGAAACTCACTCCATTCCGCTTCCCCGGTTTTAAAATGCAGGGAAAGCTCCATATCCGTTCCTTCCGTTTTCCTCTCAAAATCAAAGCATAGGCTTTGATTTTGTAAGGAAGAAGGAGGGAGCAGAGCGGAGTTTTCATGGCTCTTACGCAAACCACGGAAACGCAGCGCCGCGAGCTTCTTCTGACGCAAGCGCAAGTACCCTTAATTGTTCAGTCCCCTCTCAAGGGGACTGAACAATTAAAGAGTTACGCCGTCTTTGAAGATCGCGATCTCCTTCGCGCCGTGCTGTTCGGCCTTGGTCTTTTCGCCGGAGGCCACGCGCAGCACATAGTCCAGCAGCCGGTCGCCGGCATCGTCCAGGCTCTCGCCCTCGGCGACAGAGCCGGCGTTGAAGTCGATCCAGTTGCCCTTCTTGTTGTAGAGTGCGGAGTTGGTGGAGATCTTCACCGTGGGGGCCGGGGCGCCGAAGGGCGTGCCGCGTCCGGTGGTGTTGGAGATCACAAAGCGCAGCTCCGGATTGCGGGCGCAGTCCAGAAGCTTTGCCCAGTCGCGCTTGGGGTCCAGACAGCGGGAGGCCGCGGAGATGACGCGGGTGTGCTCTACGGGCTCGCCGTTCTCCCGGCCGCGCAGGATCAGGGTATAGAGCCCGTCCTGCTCGCCGAAGCGGTCGGCCGCCTCGGGGTGGCCGCCGCGGGGCTGCACCAGCACGACCTTGGCGTTGAAGCCGGACTTCTCGTTCATCTCGTCGATGAAGTGGTCGGCAAAGGCGCGCAGGAAGTTACCCTCGCCGAACTGCACGATCTTCTCGGGGGCGTCCTTCAGCAGATACCCGGTATAGCCCTGCTTTTCCAGGGTCTAAAAGCTTAATCTGTCCTTGTTCATTCCCTCTTGTCAGAGATTAAAGTAACGCTCTGCGTTCTTGTAGCTCACGCCCTCGACAATGCGCCGGAGCGCGGCGTCGATGTTGGGGTATTCGCCGTTTTCCACCCAGTTGCCCACCAGGTTGCAGAAGATGCGGCGGAAATAGTCATGCCGCGCATAGCTCAGGAAGGAGCGGGAGTCGGTGAGCATGCCGACGAAGTTGCCGAGCAGGCCGAGGTTTGCCAGGGACTTCATCTGCGCCTCCATGCCGGACTTGGTGTCGTTGAACCACCAGGCCGAGCCGTGCTGGATCTTGCCGGGCACCTCGTTGGACTGGAAGCAGCCGATCAGCGTACCGAGTTGCTCGTTGTCGGCGGGGTTGAGGGAGTAGAGAATGGTCTTGGGGCACTCGCCCGTCTCGTCCAGCGCGGCCAGGAACGCCGCGATGTCACCGCCGCAGGTGTTCTGGGCGATCATGTCAAAGCCGGTATCGGGGCCGAGGAGGCGGTTCATGCGGGTGTTCACGCCGCGCAGGCAGGAGTAGTGCAGCTGCATGGCGATGCCGAGGCGGTGGTAGGCGCGGCCCAGGCACAGCAGGATCGCCGTCTGATACTTCTCCGCATCCTCCACGCTCAGGCACTCGCCGGCCATGGCGCGCACGTAGACCGCGTTGACCTCCTCATCGGAGGCGGGACGGAAGGGGATGTAATCCAGGCCGTGGTCGCTGGCGCGGCAGCCCATCGCGGCAAAGAACTCCAGGCGCTCGATGAGCGCGGCCTTGACGGCGTCGGCGCTCTCCAGCTTCTCCTTGCCGACGCTCGCGGCGAGCTTGCCGATATAGTCGGCAAAGCCGGGTTTGGAGATGTTGATGGCCTTGTCGGGCCGGAAGGAGGGGCAGACCTTGACCGTGATGGTGGGATCCTCGGCGATCTTCTTGTGCCACTCCAGAGAGTCGATGGGATCGTCGGTGGTGCCGACCATGGCGACGTTGGCCTTGGCGATGATGCCGCGCACGGTCAGTCCCGGGTCGTTCTGCAGCTTGTCATTGCAGAAGTCCCAGGCTTCCTTCGCCGTCTCGGGGGTCAGGGGCTTCGTGAAGCCGAAGAACTGCCGCAGCTCCAGGTTGCACCAGTGGAACATGGGGTTGCCGATGGCCATCTGCAGGGCCTCCACGAACTTCTGGAAGCGCTCGAAATCCGGCTGGTCGCCGGTGATGTAGTCCTCGCTCACGCCGTTGGAGCGCATGACGCGCCACTTGTAGTGGTCGCCGAAATAGCTGCCGTCGGG
>CAMKAP010000080.1 GCA_946410505.1 uncultured Clostridia bacterium | reverse complement strand
ACCGAGAAAAAACGCTTCCGCTATCTCTGGCGGAAGCGTTTTCTGTACTGCGCGGGGGTGTAGCCGGCGGTGTCGCGAAAGCTCTGAATAAAATAATTGACTGTGTTGAAGGCGAGCTTTTCCGCGATCTCCCGGATGCTCATATCGGTGGATTCCAGCAGCAGCTTGGCGCGCTCCACCTTGGCAAAGCGGATATAGCTGCTGATCGACTGGCCGGTCTCCTTCTTGAATTTTTCTGTCAGATAATATTCGGTGTAGCCCACCAGCGCCGCGAGATCGGCGATGCGGATCTTTCGGTCCAGACTCAGCTCGATATAATCGCAGCATTTCTGGATGGCATGGGAATAGTCCGGGTTTACGCGCAGATGGTGGACCCGATAGATAAAGTCGTGGTACATGGCGTGGGACAGGGCGTTGAGCTCACCGGAATCCCGGCAGTATTCGGCGGCCTGAATGTAGGAATCCCCCAGCGGATAGGCGATCTCCGGGGAAAGGCCGCCCTCCATCGCCGCCCGGCTCACCAGCGTGGTGAACACCACAATGCTGGTTTTGACCTGGCGGAGCGGCTCCTCCCCCTGCACGGGAACGCCGGGGCTCAGGCGGACGCTGCTCTGCAGGGCGTCATAATAATTGATGTCACCGTTGCGGACCATCTGCAGCATGGCACGCTCGGATAGATACACTTTGTCCCGGTCCCGCAGCGCCTCCTCCTGCGGCGGGATCGCGGCCTCTGCACCCTGGGACGTGTTCAGCGCTTCCAGGCCCAGCTGCTGCCCGGTGAGCATGTTGTGGATCAGCATCACGTAGCGGGTGAAGATCGCGTAGGACATGACGGGCAGGTCCGGCAGCAGGCGGATCAGCTCGGTGCTCCAGCGGGCGCTTTCGCGGCTCCCGGTATAATTGCGCAGTCCCACGCGGAGGTGCTTCTCCAGCGGCTGCGTGTAGAAGACCGGCCCGATGACGAAAAACAGACTGCGGTTTCGCTCGGATTCGTAACTGAGCGCCCACTGCATGCCGATGGAGGAGCCGACGATCCGGGGGCGGGTGTTGTCCGGCTCGGCGGCGTATTGCAGCAGCTTTTCCTTTCCGCCCAGGATCTGAAAGGCCTGCAGCAGAACGCTTCGCTCCGCCTCCGGACAGGAGGAGGCGATGAAATGTCCCTCCCGGTCGAAGCACCAGACATAGAGCTTTTCCCCGCTCGGGATCAGGCTCTCCAGCAGAACGAGATTCTGCTCTCCCCGCGTCATCAATTGCCGTACGTGTTCCAGATTCACGCCGCATCGCCTCCTGTTCCTGCTTCCTGTGGCCAGAATACCACGACGCAGGCCGGAATGGCAAGAAATCTTCCCGAATTTTTGTAATTTTTCCTGAATAATTGAGTTTACGGCCCGTCCCGCTTTCCTGTAAGATAAGCACAGCGAAAAACCGATTATCACAACAAGAAAAGAGGAACAGAAAATGGCAAAGGAAAAACTCACCCAGAGTGAAATCGACGGCGTGGAATACCGCCGTGCAAAACTGTGGCAGATCATCCTGGTGGCCTTCAATGCCTTCAACGGCATGGCTATGTACTTCCTGATCGGTCTGGCCAGCTACTCCGCCAGCATCGGCTACGGCATCGCCACCCTGGTGGTGGGCGGCCTGCTGACCTTCACCCGCATTTTTGACGCCGTTACCGACCCCCTGCTCGCCTTCCTGTATGACCGGGTGAACACCCCCTTCGGGAAGGTCCGCCCCCTGATGATCCTGGGCTGGGCAATCCAGAGCGGCGGCGTTTTGCTGATGTTCAACGTCTTCTCCAGCAAGGGCCACGGCATCCCGGTGTTTCTGGCCTGCTACATGCTGTATGTCATCGGCTATACCATCGTGAACATGACCGCCCAGACCCTGCCCGCCCTTCTCACCAACGACCCGAAGCAGCGCCCCACCGTCGGCGTGTGGCAGACGGCTCTGAACTACATCACCCCCATGGCGCTGAACATCGTGGTCTACACCAAGCTTATGCCCGCCTTCGGCGGCAGCTTCAACCAGGAATTCCTGAATGTGGTCACCTGGGTCTGCATCGCCCTTTCCTTCGTGGGCGTGGTGCTGGTCTGCATCGGCATCTCCGCCTATGACAAGCCCGAGAACTTCAAGGGCATCGGCAAGCGGGAGCGCCTGAAATTCAAGGATATGTGGGATGTGCTGAAGAACAACAAGCCTCTGCAGAGCTACATCATCTCCGCTTCCTCCGACAAGATCGCCCAGCAGGCCTCCTCCGCCTCCATCGTGAGCACCATGCTCAACGGCATTCTCATCGGCAACATGGGCCTTGCCACCACCCTCAGCATGATCGGCATGTTCCCCTCCATCATCTTCGCCATCCTGGGCGCCCGCTACGCCGGCAAGCACGGCAACAAGGAATCCATCGTGGCCTGGACCCGCTACAGCATCTATGCCAACATCGCCATGATCGCCTTCTTCATTGTGACCCGCTTCACCGTGGGCACCACCGCGATCTCCAGCTCTCTGCTCTTCAAGATCCTCTTCATCGTGCTGACCTTTGCGGTGAACGGCTTTGCCATGGGCGTTACCACCGCCAACACCGGCTTTATGGCCGACCTTATCGACTATGAGCTGGACCGGGGCGGCAAGTACATCCCCGCCGTGGTCTCCGGCACCTACAGCCTGGTGGACAAGATCGTCTCCTCCTTCTCCGCGGCCATTGCCACCGGCTGCGTGGCCCTCATCGGCTATACCAGCACCATGCCCCAGCCCACGGATGAGGCCACCTCCGGCGTGTTCTGGATGACCATGTTCCTGCGCTACGGCCTGGCGGTCCTGGGCTTTATCTGCACCCTGCTCGCCATGCGCAAGTGCCGTCTCGGCAAGGCGGAGATGGTCGAGGTCCAGAAGCGCATCGCCGAGAAGAAAGCGGAGGCGCAGACCGAGCTCTTTGAGGAAGAACTGCACAAGGGAGATCCGAAAAATGCGTAAGATCACAACTCTCGCCGAGGGATGGCGGTTTTTGAAAGCCGCCGTCCCCGTGGAAACCGCCATGGCCTATGCCGCGCAGGGCGAGACGGTGACACTGCCCCACACCTGGAACGCCGTGGACGGCCAGGACGGCGGCAACGACTATCACCGGGGAAGCTGCTGGTATCTGCGGGAGCTGACGGCGGCGGAGTGCGCCGGCGAGTGCCTGTTCCTCGAAGTGAACGGCGCCGCCATGACGGCTGAAGTATTCCTCAACGGGGAAAAGCTCTGCCGCCACGAGGGTGGCTACGCCGCCTTCCGGGTGGAGCTGACCGGAAAGCTGCAGGAGAAAAACACCCTTGCCATTTCCGTCAATAACGAGGACAACAGCAGCGTCTATCCCCAGAAGGCGGACTTCACCTTCTACGGCGGCCTGTACCGGGACGTGAATCTGATCGCCGTCCCCGCCGAGCACTTTGAGCTTTTGAAGGACGGCACCCCCGGCATCAAGGTCACCCCGTCGGTGGACCTGAGCAGCAGGACCGCCCGCGTCACGGTGGAGACCTGGCACAACGGCGCCTCTGTGGACATCACGGTGAACGGCGAGACGAAAACCGTGGAGCGCTGCGCCGAGTTCGTGATCGAGAACGTACATCTCTGGGACGGCGTGGACGATCCCTATCTCTACACCGCGACGGCGAAGCTGCCCTCCGGCGACGAGGTTTCGACCCGCTTCGGCTGCCGCGTTTTCACCTGCGATCCGGAGGAAGGCTTTTTCCTTAACGGGCGCAGCTATCCGCTGCGCGGCGTGAGCCGCCACCAGGATCTCAAGGGCAAGGGCAACGCCCTCAGCTATGAAGATCACGCGGCCGATATGACCATCATCCGGGAGCTGGGCGCCAACACCCTGCGCCTTGCCCACTATCAGCACGCCCAGGAGTTTTACGACCTCTGCGACGAAAACGGCATTGTCGTCTGGGCGGAGATCCCCTACATCACCATGCACATGCACGGCGGGCGTGAAAACACGCTCAGCCAGATGCGGGAGCTCATCACCCAGTGCTATAACCACCCCTGCATCGCGGTCTGGGGACTCAGCAATGAGATTACAGCCGCGAGTGCCGTGAACGAGGAGCTGCTGGAAAACCACCGGGCGCTTAACGAGCTCTGCCACCGCATGGACCCCACGCGCCTCACAACCATGGCCGACGTGTTCATGCTGGAGATCGAGAGCCCGATCCTGGCCATCCCCGACATCAACAGCTATAACCTCTATTTCGGCTGGTATCTGGGGGAGCTGGAGCAGACGGATGAGTTTTTCGACGAGTACCACGCCAAATACCCCAACCGGGTCATCGGCTTCTCCGAGTACGGCGCGGACGCCAATCCCGCCTTTCATTCCTCCCATCCGGAGAAGGGGGATTACACCGAGGAGTATCAGGCGCTGTACCACGAGCACATGCTCAAAATGATCGAGGCGCGGCCGTACCTCTGGGCCACCCACGTGTGGAACCTCTTCGATTTCGCCGCCGACGGGCGCGACGAGGGCGGCAAGCACGGCGAGAACCAGAAGGGTCTCGTCACCTTCGACCGCCAGCTCCGCAAGGACGCCTTCTATCTCTACAAAGCGGCCTGGAGCAGGCGCGAGCCCTTTGTCCATCTCTGCGGCAAGCGCTACGTGAACCGCTGTGAGGAGGAGACGGAGATCAAGATCTATTCCAATCTGCCCGAGGTCAGCCTCTATGTGGACGGCACAAAGATCGGCACGCAGAGCGGGAAAACGGTCTTCCGCTTCCAGATCCCGCTGCTGGGCGAGCATCTGATCCGCGCCGAGGCGGAGGGCGTGAGCGATACGATGTGCATCCGCCGGGTTTCAGAGCCGGACGAGAGCTACATCTTCAACAAAGCCGCCGCTTCCGTGACGAACTGGTTCGACGCCGATGAGATCGACCCGAGCTGCTTCTCCATCCAGGACACCCTGGGCGAGATCCGCTCCCATCCCCAGGCGGGCGCCATTGTGGACGCCATGATGGCCAAGGGCGCCTCCGAGCGGGGCGACGTGGCCGACGCGGTGAAGGACAATCCCGCGCTGCAGCGGATGATGGGCCGCATGACCATGCTGAGCCTGCTCAAACAGGGAGGCGCGGACGAGGAGAGCATCAAACAGCTCAACCGCATTTTGCAGGGAATCAAAAAATGAAAACATACGTACAGCAGATCATGCTGGGCACCGTGACCGGAAGCGAGTCACAGGCCCGGGAGACTTTACGCAGAATCAAGGCCGCCGGTTACGACGGCCTTGAACTCAATCGCTTCATGATCCACCCCAGTTCCCTCATGGTGCGGCTGATGACCCGCGCCGCCGGAATGCCCACCGGAAACGGCGGAAAGCTGGACTGGCAGAGCCTTCTCCGGGAAAGCGGGCTGACGGTCGCCAGTCTCCATGCCGACCTGGGCTCCCTGGAGCGGGAGGCGGACGCGGTGATCGAAGAGGCAAAAAGCTTCGGGACGGACAAAGTCGTGATCACCGGCATGTACCGCTTCGATTATTCCGACGAAGAGGCGGTGCGCCTGCTGGCACATCGCCTGAACCGGGCCGGCGAGACGCTGAAAAAACAGGGGATCGAACTGCTGTATCACAACCACAATGTGGAGCTTCTGCCGGTAAAGCCCGGCCTGCGCGCCTATGACGTGCTGCTTGCGGACACGGACCCCGCAGCCATCAATTTCGAATTTGACAGTTACTGGTTCACCGACGGCGGCGCGGACGCGAAAGCCTGGATGAAAAAGCTGGGGCAGCGCATGAAGCTCTGGCACATCAACGACCGGGGCAGCCGCCAGGTGGGACCTGCCATGACGCCGATCTTGAAAGCCGACAGCATGGAGCTCGGCACCGGAAACATGGACCTGGACGGCCTGAAGGAGATCGCTCTCTCCAACGGCGTCGAGGCCGTCGTGCTGGAAAGCCACAAAAACTGGATCGACAAAGACCCGGTGAAGAGCCTGGAAAAAAGCGCAGAATGGTTAAACGAGAGGTTTTGATATGACGCTGCTGCAAAACAGAATGCCCGCCGTCTGGCGCGCGAAATGGATCGACCCGGAGCTGCCCCATGAACAGGGCGAGCGGCAGCCTGCCTCCGTGCTGCGGGCCCGCTTCCGCGCCGGGCAGCCGGACAATGCCGTTCTCTATATTACCTGCCACGGCCTGTATGAGGCAGAGCTCAACGGCCGCCGGGTGGGCGATTTCGTCCTGGCCCCCGGCGCGGGGGAGTACCGCAAGCGCCTCACCGTGCAGGCCTATGATGTCTCCGCGCTGCTGCGCGAAGGCGAGAACGAGATCATGGTCACTTTGGGCGACGGCTGGTACCGCGGCAACAACGGTATCGACGGCCTGAACTGCCTCTTCGGCAGCGATCTGGCCCTGCTCTGCCAGCTGGAGGCCGGCGGGAAGATCCTGCTCATAAGTGATGATGGCTGGCAGGCCAGCCAGAGCGGCCCCGTCCGCCGCAATGACCTGGAGCTGGGCGAAAGCTATGACGCGCGCATGGAGGAGATCTCCGACTGGCACGGCGTAAGCGTCCGGGACTATGGCTTTGAGACGCTGGCCCCCACCGAGAGCGTGCCGATCCTGGAGCAGGAGCGCTTTGAAGGAAAGCTCTTCACCGCGCCGAACGGCGACACGCTGATCGACTTTACGCAGAACCTGGCGGGCTACACGGAGCTGCGCGTGACGGCGAAGGCCGGCCAGCGCATCACCCTATGGCACGGCGAGACGCTGGACGAAAACGGCAACTTCACCCAGGCAAACTTTGATCCGGGCGATCGCAATAAAAACGGCGGCATCCCCCAGCGCATCGACTACATCTGCAAAGACGGGGAGAATGTGTATAAGCCCCGCTTCTGTATCTTCGGCTTCCGCTATGCGAAGGTGGAAACGGACCTGGACCTGAGCACTGCCGCCTTCACAGCGGTCGCCGTCTATTCGCAGATGCCGCAGACCGGCTTTTTCGCGTGTGGAAACGCCGACGTCAATCAGCTTTTTCACAACAGCCTTTGGAGTATGCGCTCCAACTTCTGTGACATTCCCACCGACTGCCCCACCCGCGAGCGCGCGGGCTGGACCGGCGACGCCGGCGCCTTCGCGCCCACCGCCGTCTACCTGATGGACTGCTATCCGGTGCTGCGCAAGTGGCTGGGCGAGTGCCGCCTGGCCCAGGGCGAGGATGGGCTCGTGCGCAACATCGCGCCGGTCAACGACGCCGGCGGGATGATCTCCAACATGCTGCAGGGCTCGGCAGGCTGGGGCGACGCCTGCGTGCTGGTGCCCTGGGCGCTGTACGAGGCCTACGGCAGGAAAGAGATCCTGCTGGAGAACTACGACATGATGTGCCGCTGGCTGGCCTTCGTGGAAAAGCGTGCACGGAAAACCAGGCCCCACAATCTGCTCAATCCTTATCACAAATACCTGGTGGACGAGGGCTTCCATTTCGGCGAGTGGTGCCAGCCCGACGTGAACAACATGGACGCCATGAAGAAAACCATGATGTTCGGCGCTCCCGAAGTGGCCACGGCCTATTATTATCGCTCCGCCTCTCTGCTTGCCCAGATCGCGGAGATCCTGGATAAGCCGGAGGACGCAAAGCGCTTTGCGGAAATCGCGGAGAACGCGAAGAAGGCCTACCGCTGCGCCTGCACCAAAAACGGCCGGATCCAGTCCGAGCGCCAGTGCGAGTACGTTAGGCCCATCGCCTTCGGCCTGTTGGACGGCGACGAGAGGCGCGAGGCGGCGGACGCGCTGAACGCGCTGGTGGTGAAAAACGGCTATCACCTGAATACGGGCTTCCTGTCCACGCCCGATCTCTGCCGGGTGCTGGCGGAGAACGGACACAGCGACACGGCCTATCGCCTTCTGCTTCAGCCTGACTGCCCGGGCTGGCTCTACGCCGTCAGGAAAGGCGCAACCACGATCTGGGAGACCTGGGACGGCGTGCGCGCCGACGGTACGGTGCACGATTCTCTGAATCACTATTCCTACGGCGCCATCTCCGGCTGGCTCTTCGGCGGCGTCTGCGGGATCCGGCTCTCTGCCGGGAAGCTCAGGCTCCACCCCTGCCCGGACCGGAGTCTGGGCCATGCCAAGGCCCTGTGGCGCTCACCTGTCGGTGACATTCAAAGCGCCTGGGAATACCGGGACGACAGGCTGGCTTTCGATTTCACCGTACCTGTCCCCGCCGAGATCGAGCTGCCCAACGGAGAAACCCACACTGTAAGGAAGGGAGAGTACCATTATGAAGTACTACTGTAATCCTTTGAATGTCAACTACCGCTACCAGTTCAACGCCGATCCCCGCCGGCACGGCCAGCTTCAGATCTGCCGCGAGGCGGCGGACCCGTCCATGATCTGCTTTCAGGGGCGCTACTACATCTTCGCCTCCATGACCCTGGGCGTCTGGGTCTCCGACGATCTGGTGAATTGGGAGAACCGCCGCCTGCCCGATACACTGCCCCTCTACGACTACGCGCCGGACGTGCGCGTGCTGGGCGACTGGGTGTACTTCTGCG
>CAMKAP010000079.1 GCA_946410505.1 uncultured Clostridia bacterium | reverse complement strand
TGCCGTGGATCATGAAGGGCGGGATGCAGTAGATAAAGCCCTTGTCGATCATGAAATCCCTGGCGTAGGCCAGAACGGCGGAGTGCAGGCGCGCAATGTCGCCCATCAGATAGTAAAAGCCGTTGCCGGAGACACGTCCGGCGGCGTCCATATCCACACCGTTGAAGCGCTCCATGATCTCCGTGTGGTAGGGGATGGGGAAATCGGGGACCACGGGCTCACCGAAACGCTCCACCTCTACGTTTGCGCTGTCGTCGGGTCCGATGGGAACGGAGGGATCGATGATATTGGGGATGTTGAGCATGATGTGACGGATGCGCTCGGCGTACTCGCCCTCCAGACGCTCCAGCTCCGCAAGCCGCTCGTCATTGGCCCTGACGGCGGCCATATTGGCGTCGATCTGAGCCTGAATTGCGGCTTTTTCCTCGTCGGCGGCTTTCTTCAGTTTGCCGAAGAGAGGGCCGTTTGCCTTGCTGAGCTGATTCTTTTTTGCGCGCAGATCGCTTGCCTCGGTGATGGCTGCGCGGTTTTTTGCGTCCAGCTCCAGTACCTCGTCCACCAGCGGGAGCTTTGCGTCCTGGAACTTTTTACGGATGTTTTCCCGGACAATATCGGGATTTTCTCTGATAAACTTAATATCCAGCATGGTTTTTCTCCTGTTCTTATTTAAGATGGCGCAGTGCGCTGATCAGGTTTTCTCTATCGTCTGCGTCATAGTATTCCAGTTCGATGCGACCGCCCTTGCGGCCGTCGCTGAGTTTCACTTTTCGGCCCAACAGTCGGCTCAGTTCGTCTGAGACCTCCTGCGCATAGTCTACGGTCAGACCGTTTTTTTCCTTCTTTTGCTGCGTCTCCCGCAGCAGGCGGTTTGCCAGCTGCTCCGTGCGGCGTACGGAAAGGGATTTTGTGATGACTTCTCTTGCTGCGGAAAGCTGTTTTGTGTCGTCTGTGATGGTAATCAGTGCTCTTGCGTGTCCTGCGGAGAGTTCTTTCTTTTCCACCAGCTCCATCACAGCCGGCGAGAGACTCAGCAGTCGAAGCGAATTTGTGATTGCCGGTCTTGAGCGTCCCACGCTTTTTGCCGTCTCTTCCTGGGTCAGTCCGTAGTCTCGGATCAGACTCTGATAGCCTTTTGCTTCCTCTATGGGATTCAAGTCCTCACGCAGCAGATTTTCCACCAGCGCCAGCTCCGCCGTGCGGCGGTCGTCTGCTTCCAGCACTCGGACGGGGACTTCCTCCAGACCCGCCATTCGGGCTGCGCGCCAGCGGCGCTCTCCGGCGATGATCTGATAATAACCTGTATTCAGTTTTCTCGCAACGATCGGCTGAATCACGCCATACTGGGCTATGGAATCTGCCAGCTCCTGCAGTGCCTTTTCATCGAAGGTCTCCCGCGGCTGTTCGTCTCGCGGCTCAACCTTGCTGATGGGAAGATTCAGGAGCTCACTGCCCTCTTCTTCCGCGTTATCCGCGGCAAACAGAGCGTCCAGACCCAGGCCCAGGCCTTTTTTTTCTTTTGCCATGCCTTACTCCTTTTGATGTGCCAGAAATTCTTCTGCCAGCGCCATATACGCTTTGCTGCCTTTGTTGCTTCGATCGTAAAATACGCCCGGAATTCCGTGGCTCGGCGCTTCGGACAGGCGTACCGTGCGTGGAATGGCTGTGCGGTACACTTTGTCGCCCAGATGCTTTCTCAGTTCGCTTGCCACCTGGGTCGTCAAATTGGCACGGGCGTCATACATGGTCAGGATGATGCCTTCAATCTGTAGGCGGCGGTTGAGTTTTTTGGAGCAAAGTCGGATGCTGGTCATCAGATCCACGATTCCTTCCAGCGCGTAGTATTCGCACTGCATCGGGATCAGTACGCTGTCGGCGGCCACCAGGGCGTTCACGGTCAGCAGTTCCAGTGAAGGCGGGCAGTCGATGAAAATGTAATCATAATCGCTGTAGAGCTTCTGCAGCGCATTTTTTAATATGTATTCCCGCTTGTCCGCCTGAATCAGTTCCACGGAGGCGGCAGCCAGTTCTTTTCCCGTCGGGATCACGTCTCCGTATGCGGTGCGCACAATGCAGTCCTCCGGTTGTACCCCGTTGATCAGCATGTCATAGGTATTGGGGCGCGTGGTTTTTGCCACGCCCATGCCGGAGCTGGCATTGCCCTGAGGGTCGCAGTCCACCAGCAGGATCTTCTTTTCCAGGTCGCTCAGCGCTGCCGAGAGGTTAACGGCGCTGGTGGTTTTTCCTACGCCGCCTTTTTGATTTGCAAATGCAATGATCTTTGCCATAGTTTCTCTCCTGTTTCGGTGAGAGCATTATAACAGGATTGCATCGTGAATTCAATGTTTCACGTGAAACTTTATGGGATTTCTTTTGTTGGGATGTTTCACGTGAAACATCCCAACAAAATGCATGACTGCAGAATATTGGAAACAGCGAAAGATGATAATATTATCCCACCAATAAATCAATATCCTCCACGCTGATGCCCGGATGGAGCGCAAGATTGATCCCGTAAGCCAGCAGCCGTGCCGCCGAGCGTACGGCGCTGTCGATAAAGCGGGGCGTGACAAAGAGATCACTTAGTTCCTCCAGATCCGCGAGGGCGGAGGCATCCATCACGGTGGGAACACCGACGGCAATCACCGGTACACCGAGAGAGTTTTTATTCAGCGCCTCCCTGTCGTTGCCCACACCGGAGCCGGGCGCGATGCCCGTGTTGCAGATCTGCACCGAGCGGCAGAGCCCTGCCAGCTCCGAACCCGCCAGCGCGTCGATGGCGATCACGCAGAGGGGATGGATCGCGGCGCAGAGCGCGCGGATCTGCACCGCGCTTTCCACGCCCGTGGTGCCGAGGACGCCGGTACGGCAGAGAAGCGTGGAGGAGAATGCCTCAAAGCCGGCGGTTTCGCGCTCCTTCAGATGTCGTGTGACCAGCAGACTCCCGGCAGTGAGGGAACCCAGCGCGTCCGGCGTCACGTCGGGATTTCCCAGCGCGGCAATGAGAACCGGCGCGTCGATCCGCTCCGGCAGGCAGCGCCGCAGCAGCTCCGCCACCGCCCCGGCCGCATCGGTAAAGCGCGTATCCGCCCGGGAGAGGGGCGTGGGCAGCTCCAGAGTATAATATAGGCCCGGCGCTTTGCCGAGGGCGGCGGCACCCTCCTCGTTCAGAATCTCTACCGAGCACAGCGGCAGACCGCGCAGTTCCGTGTTCTCCGCCCGCACCCCGCGCAGGGCTGCGCCCTCCGCCGCATCCCGCAGCCAGAGGCTCCGCGCCTCGCTGGCCAGATCAGTTCTTCCAGTAATTCCCATATAATAGCGCCGCTCCTTCTCGTATGATGTCTATATATTGTGGTATATTTTCGGCAGAATCATACCGGACTACAAGGGGAAAAAAACTGAAAACTTTTTTGAAAAAATGCTTGCTTTTCAAGGCTTTCTTTGCTATAATCTCTAAACGCGAATGTTATCTATTACATTTTGCAGGCAATTTTTGTAGGAGGAGGTGGCGATTGAAACATGGCCAACATTAAGTCTTCCGCCAAGAGAGACGAAAAGTCCAAGCAGCTCAGAGCGAAGAACCGCGCCGACAAGACCGAGCTCAAGACCATGATGAAAAAGTTTGACGCAGCTGTTGCCGAAGGCAACCGCGAGACAGCCGTCAGTGCCTATAAAGTTGCTGTTAAGACTGTTGACCGCGCGGCCGGTAAGGGTCTGCTGCACAAGAACAATGCAGCGCACAAGAAGTCCGCGATGGCAAGCAAGCTCAACGAGATGGCGTAATTTGCTGTTATAGCAACGTGTAAGGGGATGCGAAAGCATCCCCTTTGCGCTTTCTGGTGTAAATCAGCCGGCAAAGGGGAACATTGTGAAGAATCCGTAAACCTTTCCCCGTGATCGGGAGCATGACTTGACGCGGCTTGCCGCCCGGGACTATACTTCAAATTGTTGCAGGATTTTTCCCGGACAGGAGGACACTATGGAACAGAAGCTGATGCTGATCATCAACCCGGCGGCGGGCCGCGGGGCTTACAAGATCAATCTGGGAGATGCGCTGCAGGTTCTGGATAACGGGGGCTTTCGCGTCACGCTGTATTACACCGCCGACCGGGGCGATGCCACGCGCTTTGCCGCCGAACACGGCTGTGAGTACGATGTGGTGGCCTGCATCGGCGGGGACGGAACGCTCAGCGAGGTGATCGCCGGTCTGATGCAGCATGAGCAGCGGCCGAAACTCGCCTACATCCCCATGGGCACGGCTAACGATGTGGCGACCACGCTGAATCTGCCGAAGAACGACACGGTGGCCGCAGCGCGCCGCATCCTCTCCGGTACGCCCCGCCCCTACGACGTGGGCGGTTTCGGCGAGCACGACTATTTTGCCTATATCGCGGGCTTCGGCGCCTTCACCGATGTGAGCTACGCCACGCCCCAGGATCAGAAAAAGGCGCTGGGCCATCTGGCCTATGTGCTGCAGGGCATGGCGTCCCTCTCCAAGCTCGAGACCTATCACACGATCGTGGAGCACGACGGCGGAGTGATCGAGGCGGACCTGCTCTACGGCAGCCTGAATAACTCCACCTCCGTGGGCGGCGTCGTGCACTTCTCCGACGAGATGGTGAGCCTGGGCGACGGGATGAGCGAGCTGGTGCTGGTGAAGGACCCCAAGACCATGGAGGGCTTCGGCGAGCTGGTGGGCAGCGTGCTGAGCCAGAGCTATGACAGTGAAAACCTCATCATCCTGCACACGAGGCGGGCAAAATTCACCTTCGACCGGCCGGTTCCCTGGACGCGGGACGGCGAGGCCGGCGGCGAGCATCAGGTAGTGGAGCTGTGCAACTACCACGCGCCCATCGAATTTATTTTCTGAACACGATCCGAAAACATGATCCAAGCGGGACGGAACACCATCCGTCCCGCGCTTTTCTTGCTGTCTGCGCAGTTTTCTATTGAAATCCGGAGACGGAATGGATATAATAAAAAAACCCTGTTCGATCAGGTCTTCGCGCATTCAGCGCGTTTGGGTACAGAAAGGATGGCGTCCCATGGAACGAGTGAAAATTTCCGCGATCTTTGCCGAGCCCGCGGCCTTTGCCGGGCAGAGCATCACCGTCTGCGGCTGGGTCCGCACGGTGCGCGATATGAAGAATTTCGGCTTTATTGAGCTCAACTACGGCAGCTACTTCAAGCCTCTGCAGGTCGTTTTTGAGAGGTCCGGCCTCAATAATTATGACGAGATCGCCCGGCAGAACGTGGGCGCCGCCCTGATCGTACACGGCAGCCTGGTGCTGACGCCGGAGGCCAAGCAGCCTTTTGAGCTCAAGGCCGACGCGATCACGGTGGAGGGCGTCTCCACGCCCGATTATCCCCTGCAGAAAAAGCGCCACAGCGTGGAATTCCTGCGCACGATCCAGCATCTGCGCCCCCGCACCAATCTCTTCTCCGCGGTCTTCCGCGTGCGCAGCGTGGCGGCCTACGCGGTGCATGAGTTTTTCCAGAGCCGCGGCTTCGTCTATGTGCACACGCCCATCATTACCGGCTCCGACGCCGAGGGCGCGGGCCAGATGTTCCGCGTGACCACGCTGGACCCCAACGACCCGCCCCGCACCGAGGACGGGAAGGTGGACTACAGCAAGGATTTCTTCGGCAAGCCCACCAACCTGACGGTTTCCGGCCAATTGAACGCTGAGAACTTCGCCATGGCCTTCGGCGACGTGTACACCTTCGGCCCCACCTTCCGCGCCGAGGTCTCCTATACCCAGCGCCACGCCGCCGAGTTCTGGATGATTGAGCCGGAGATGGCTTTTGCCGACCTGAACGACTATATGGACACGGCCGAGGCGATGGTCAAGTACATCATCAACTCCGTGTTGGAAAAGTGCCCGCAGGAGATGCAGTTTTTCAATTCCTTCGTGGACAAGGGGCTGCTGGAGCGCCTGCAGAATGTGGTCTCCAATGAGTTCGGCCGCGTCAGCTATACCGAGGCGGTGGACATTCTCCTCAAGAGCGGCAAGAAGTTCGATTACCCCGTGCAGTGGGGCATCGACCTGCAGACCGAGCACGAGCGCTATCTGACCGAAGAGGTCTTCAAAAAGCCCATCTTCGTCACCGACTATCCCAAAGAGATCAAGGCCTTCTACATGCGCCTCAATGACGACGGCAAAACCGTCGCGGCGGCGGACTGCCTGGTGCCCGGCATCGGAGAGATCATCGGCGGCAGCCAGCGCGAGGAGCGGCTGGATCTGCTGCTCTCCCGCATCGAGGAGCTGGGTATGAAGGAAGAGGACTACTGGTGGTATCTGGATCTGCGCCGCTACGGCAGCTGCCGGCACGCGGGCTTCGGCCTGGGCTTTGAGCGCATGGTCATGTATCTGACGGGCGTGTCGAACATCCGCGACGTGGAGCTGCATCCGCGCACCACCGGCAACGCCGACTTCTGATAAAAAGCATAAAATGTCATTCTGAGCGAAGCGAAGAATCTCACTCGGAATGACATTTTTCTATATGGAGTACCGTTATGGCAAGACGGAAGAAAAAGAATAAAAGCCTTCTCCCTGCGCTGCTTCTGGCGCTGCTGATCTGTGCGGCGGCTGTTTTCGTGCTGCTGCGGCTGCGCTCATCGGAGGGCTCTTTGCCTGCCCCGGAGCTGCTGGAGGTCTTTACCCCGGCTACGCCGGAGCCCGCCGCGGCGCTTGCGGACTTTGCGCCGGCCCGACCGGGACCGGCAGAGACGGAGGCGGGCAAGGCCCTGCTTGCCGCCTGGGAGCAGACCCGCGCCTGTATCAGCGCCGGTTCCCCGGAAACCGCAGGGGACAGCGCTTCGCAGCGACTGTCCCTCACCTTGCTGGACACGGAGCGACTGAGCGCGGATCTGAACGCGGCGATGCTGCCGGAGCTGGAGCGCTGGGCGGAGGAGGCCTCCGCGCCGGAGGAGATCTATGACGAAAACGGGCGGGTGCTGCCGTCGCTTCTGGCGCAGGGCATGGCGCAGAAGCTGCCGGAGCTGCTCTCTCGCGAGGATTACGGTATACAGCGGGACTTTACGCTGACGCTCTCCTATGCGGACAGGGTCTGGAACGTAGACAACCGGGAAACGCTGGACGCACTCTGGCTGGGACCTCTTGCGGACCCGGATGCCGCGGCGGAAGCCATGGCGGTACAGATCGCAGAATCGCTCCCCTATATCCCGCTGCGTCGCCGCATCGACGAAAACGCCCTGATCGCCCCTGCGCCCGATCCGGCATGTTTCGGTGAGAGCGATGACCCGGCGGAGCTGGCGGCCATTTTGCAGACCGATGAGGCCCAGCGGCTGATCGCAGGGCGGGAGCTGGTCTGGAACCCGGACATCGAGCGCTTCCCCGGCTCCACGATCCGCTGGTATCTGGACGAGACGATTCTCTGTATCGTCTGGCAGGAGGTGGAAGCCCGGGAGGTGGGCACCTTCAGCGAGATCATCGTGGCCGACGGCTCCCAGCTGCGCCGCCGCATCGCCGGGGACGAGCCCTTCAGCCTGCAGTTTGCCACCACCACGGATTTTGCACAGGACTCCAACGCGGTACTGTGCCTGGGCGGAGATTTTTACCATCACGCCCGCGCCTGCGGCGTGGTGGTGTACCAGCGGCAGATCCTCCGCTTCGAGCCCAACACCAGCGACTGCTGCTACATCACGCCTGACGGAGACATGCTCTTTTCCTATCGGGGGCAGTTTTCCACCCGGGAGGAGGCCGAGCAGTTCATCGCGGACAACGACGTGCTCTTCTCCCTCTGCTTCGGCCCGGTACTTATTGACGACGGGGTGGATGTGACGCCAGAGGACTACGCCTGGGGTGAGATCCACGACAGCTATGCCCGCAGCGCCCTGGGTCTCATAGACCCGCTGCACTATCTGACCATGAATCTCAACTGCGGCCGTCCCGGCACGGAGTATTACTATCTGGCCACGCTCCGCCAGGAGGCGGACGCGATGCTTGCGCGGGGCTGCACCAAGGCCTACGCGCTGGACGGCGGCCAGACGGCTACCACGGTATTTCACGGAGAGCGCGTGAATCCTGTGCAGTTTGGCTGGGAAAAGCCCATCAGTGACGTGATCTACTTTGCCACGGCTATGCCGGAGACAGAAGAGGCCGCGCCATGAAGGTGAGGAAAAAGGCTGTGAAAGCATTGCTTTCACAGCCTTTTTATCCCTCCATCTGCCGCCCGAGAAACAGCGCTGCGGCCTGGGCAAGCTTAACCTCCACTTCACCTGCCGGCGCGCTTCCGCGGGGTGTGACGAAGAACACACAGCCCAGCACATCCCCCTCGGCAAGGATGGGCGCCGCCACGGAGAGGCAGTACTTCTCGTCCGAACCGGACACGGGCAGGGTGCTTCCGCCGGTCATCTGCCGGAAGGCGCTGCGCCCGTCCATGATCTCCGCCAGCTGCGGACTCACCGCCTTTTCCAGCAGCTCTTTCCTGGCCCCACCGGAGATGGCGATCACCGTGTCCCGGTCGCAGACGCCGGCGATGCTGTCCGCGCTTTTGCGCAGGCTTTCACAGATCTGCGCCGCGAAATCCGTCAGCTCCCCGATAGGGGAGTATTTTTTGAAAATCAGCTCTCCGTCCTTGTCGGTGAAGATCTCCAGCGGGTCACCCTCGCGGATGCGCATGGTGCGGCGGATCTCCTTGGGGAT
>CAMKAP010000078.1 GCA_946410505.1 uncultured Clostridia bacterium | reverse complement strand
AGTCAAAAAAGTCTTCCCGGGACTTTTTTGACAAGCTGGAAAACAGGATGGGAACAACGGCGTTTTTTCCCATCCTGTTTCGTTACTGCGGTTTATTTTCGCCGCCGGTCTTGGGCCGGGGCTTGTGATAATGGCGGCGGCGCTTGTGATTCTCGCTTTTCGCCTTTGGTGAGCTCTCTGCCGGGCGGGGCTCCACCTTCACGTGCTTGACGCCGGCCTTGGCAGGCTTCTGGGCGTTATGGGGCTTTTTCTCCCTGCTCTCCTGCGGCTTGGCGGCAGCGGCGTTCTCGGCGGCGGGCTTTTTCTCCTGACGGCCGCCGCGGCGGCTCTTTTTTGCTTCGGCGGGCTTGTCCTGGGCCTTCTGCTCCGCGCTCACCGCCGGCTTTTCGGCTTCAGGCCTTTCCTTCCCCCTGCCGCTGCCGCGGCGACGCCGGCGTGAGGCGGACTTCTTCCCGCTCTCCTCTTCCTGCGCGGCGGGCACGGAGGGCTCGGGCACCACCAGCACGGGGATCGCCCACTCGTCCTCCTTCTCCTCTTCTTCCTCCTCCACGGGCGGCACATAGTTCAGCACATGGGGCGGCTCCTCCCCGTCCTTGGGGCGGCCGCCGGGCACAGCGCAGAGCTCCCCGGCAGTGTAGAGGTGCAGAGAATCGTCCTTGTCGTCATCCAGACGGACCTTCACGGTCTGGCGCAGGAGGTTGACGGACACGGCGGTGCCGTAGCCGTCCTTTGTCTCCACGAAGGCGCCCTGCTTGGGGACCTTCTTAATGAGCTCCTCATAGGCATCCTGCTCATAGCGCAGGCAGCACATCAGGCGGCCGCAACTGCCCGAGATCTTGGTGGGGTTCAGGGACAGGGACTGGACCTTGGCCATCTTGGTGGACACCGGCTGGAAATCCTCCAGGAACTGGTGGCAGCAGTAAGGTCTGCCGCAGATGCCGATGCCGCCGATCATCTTGGCCTCATCGCGCACGCCGATCTGGCGCAGCTCGATACGGTTGCGGAAAATGCCGGCCAGATCCTTCACCAGCTCGCGGAAGTCTACCCGCCCGTCGGCCGTGAAGAAGAACATGGTCTTGTTTCCCTCAAAGTTGCACTCCACGTCCACCAGCTTCATCTCGAGCCCGTGCTCGACAATCTTTTTCTGGCAGATCTCGAAGGCTTCCTTCTCCCGCTTTTTGTTCAGCTCCGCCACGCGCAGATCGTCCGCCGTGGCGATGCGGGCCACCGGGCGCAGGGGCTGCACCACGGCCGTATCCTCCACAGGGTGGTTGCCGTTGACGCACTCGGCGATCTCCAGGCCCTTGGAAGTCTCCACGATCACCTTGTCGCCGGTTTTGATCTCCAGCTTGTTGGGCGCAAAGAAATAGCTCTTGCCCCGATTTTTAAATTTGATACTGACTACATCAACCAATGTGTGTTTCCTCGTTTCCGCTGCTGTCGACGGCGTCCACCGCCAACAGTCCAAAAATATGCTTGACGCCCACGTTCACCCGCAGCATGGCGGCGCAGCGCTCCGCGAGCGCGTGCAGCCGGGCGACGGCAGCCGGGCGCATGCCCAGGTCACTTTTCCTGCGGCAGAGCATCTCCGCCGTCAGGGCCGCGAGCTCCTCCGCGAAGGCAGCGGCGGCGCGGCTGTCCAGATTCTCGTTCTTTGCGCACCAGCGCAGGACATCCGCCTCGTCGCCCCGGGCGACGGTCTTTACAAAGCTCTCCGCCAGCTTCGCGCTCTCCTCGTCTGTCGCCGCGGCCTCGCCGTTGCAGACGATCTCCGCGCAGCGGGAGCGCACCGTGGGCAGCAGAAGCCCGGCGTTAACCGCGCACAGCAGGAAGATGACCCCCGCGGGCGGCTCCTCCAGCAGCTTGAGCGCCGCGTTCTGGGCGGAGGCGTTCATCGTGTCGGCGTCCTCGATCAGATAGACCTTGCGCTCGCTCTCGTTCGGCAGGATCACGGCGTCGGCCGCCATTTCGCGCACCTGGTCCACCACGATCTCCCGCCGGGGCCTGCCCTTGCTGTCCTCCAGGCGGCGGACGGTAATGATGTCCGGGTGGATGCCGGCGGCCGCCTTCCTGCAGGCGCGGCACTGGCCGCAGGGCACGTCCTCCGGGCTGCGGCAGACCGCCGCCGCGGCGATCTCCATCGCACGGCTGCGGCTGAGTGCCGGATCGGCCGACGTTATGATATACGCATGCGAAAGCCTCGCGGCGTCATGAATCCGAAAAGCCATGCTCTCCTCCGAACCGGGCCGGGTCTGATCCTTCTAACTAATATATTTTACAGGTTTTCGCCGTCTTAGTCAACTGATTCCTTCCATCCGGCGGCGCAAAAGTTGTCGATTTCGGTTGTAATGCGGAAAAGGCTGTGTTAAAATACTCCCATGAAACGTACACAGAAAACGATTACAGCGATCGTGGCGGGTCTTTTCTCGCTCATGCTTCTGCTCTTCGGCTGCTCCCCTCAATCTCTCCTGACAATGGGCCCATCCCCGGCCCTGCAGGACGGCGAGAGTGCGCAGCCGGAGGTTTTTGCGCCCATTTTCAGTTCCGCGGAAGAAACCGCGCAGTCTCTGCCGCCCGAGGCCGCCCCCGGTCCGGACTACAGCGGTATGCTGCGCATCTCCGAGGTCATGTCCAAAAACAAGGCCACGCTCCTCGTGGACGGCGACTTTCCCGACTGGGTGGAGATCCAGAACGTCTCCTCGGAGCCGGTGGATCTGAGTGACTGGAGCCTTTCCGACCGGGAGCTTGGCGGCCGCCGCAGCTTCTCCACCGCGAACATGCCCGCGGGGAGCCTGCTGCTGATCCCGCTGGGCGCTTCGACGGATCTCTCGCTCTCCGCCGGGGAGACGCTCTATCTGCTGGACCCCTCGGGGAACGTACAGGATCAGGCGTATTGCGCCTCCGACACGGCGGATACCTCCATGGTGCGCACGGAGGACGGCTTTGCCGTTTCCTCCTGGCCCACGCCCGGTCTGCCCAACACGGCGGCGGGCTATGAGCTCTTCGTCTCCTCCCGCTTTGACGCGAGCCCCCTGCTCATTGACGAGGTCATGGTCTCCAACCAGGCCACGCCCATCGAAAGCGGCGAAATGTTCGACTATGTCACCCTGCGCAACAACTCCGACCTTACAATCTCTCTGGCGGGCTACACGCTCACGGACAAATTCTCCGAGCCCCAGCGCTGGAGCTTCCCGGAGAAGGAGCTGAGCCCCGGACAGGAGATCTTCCTCAAGTGCGACGGCGAGAACGAGGCCTCCTCCCGCAACACCGGCTTCTCCCTGAACGCCGCCTCCGAGCAGCTCTATCTCTTCGACCCCGAAGGGAAGCTGGCCGACTACATTGCCCTGCACGACATTCCCATTGAGGGCAGCATGGGCCGCATGAGCGGCCAGCCCGGCTTTTTCTACTTTGCCGAGGTCACGCCCAACGGGCCCAACACAAACGGCTGCCGCCGCATCAGCGAGCGCCCGACGAGCCTTACGGCCGAGGGCGTCTATGACGACTGCGCGGGGCTCTCCGTCTCCCTCTCCGGCGCGGGCGAGATTCACTACACCACGGACGGCAGCCTCCCCACGCTCTCCTCCCCGCTGTATACCGGGCCTATTGAGGTCGGCCAGACTACCGTGCTGCGCGCCATCAGCCATGAGGAGGGCTGCATCACCAGCCGCCCGGCAAGCTTCAGCTTCATTGTCAACGAAAACCACACCCTGCCCGTGCTGAGCCTCACGACGGACGATCCCTCGGGCTGGATGACCGTTTATAACAACGGTTGGCGGCAGCACTTCATCGGCGCGAACCTGACCTTGTTCGAAGACGGCGACACCATTTTCAACAAGGACTGCGAGCTGTGCATCAAGGGCTGGACGAGCCGGGATCTTCCGAAAAAGAGCATGGGCGTGAACTTCACGGGGCGATACGGCGGGCTGTTGGAGGACGCCGACATTTACGGCAACGGCATCACCGAGTACGGCTCCCTCTCCATCCGCGCGGGGCAGGACTACACCTTCTCCCAGTTCAGAAATGAGCTGTTCCAGGATCTCTGCCTGGAGGCGTCCGACTCCCTCTATACGCAGGAGAGCAAGTACTGCGTCCTCTATCTCAACGGCCGCTACTGGGGCATCTATTGCCTTAAGGAGGATATCAGCCGTCAGTATTACGCCTCTCATGCCGGCGTGGACAAAGACACGGTGGAATATCTGCGCGCCCCCTTCGCACTGGGGACGGACGTGATGGACCTCATCAACTCCACCGCTCACCGCAATATGAACGAGGCCGAAAACTATCAGAAGGTCGAGGACCTGTTCGATATAGACAGCCTCATAGACTGGCTGCTCTTTGAGAGCTACAGCGCCAACACCGATACGCAGGGCAACCTCCGCATTTTCCGCTCGCCGGAGAGCGGCAACAAGTGGCAGCTCGTGTACTACGATCTGGACTGGGCCTTCTACTTCGACTGGGCGAGCTTTACGACCCTGGTCTACGGCAAGAACAACTCCGGCAACCAGATGCCCAAGCTCTACGCAAACATTTCCACCAACAAGACCTTCCGTGACAAGGTCTTCAGCCGCTATGCGGAGCTGTGTAAAACGGTTCTGGCCAACGACCACGTCCTGGAGCTGATCGACGAGTACGAGACGCTGCTGGAGCCCGAAATGCCCCGCGACCGGGAGCGCTGGGACCTCACGATGGAGCGCTGGCACAGCGAGGTGGACGGGCTGAGGAACTGGATCCAGGACAAGAACTGGTGCCGCTATACCATCAACAGGCTCTGCACCTGCTTCAACGCCACCGCCAGCGAAAAGAGCGAATACTTCGGCGATCTGCTTTCCTGATAATGATCATATGGCCAAACAGCAAACCTGTTTGGCTGCGCGGCAAAGCCGCGCGGCGAAAAGCTTTTCGGCTTTTCGCCATCATATCGTCATTATACCACACACTGCGGAGCTCTCCGCCGCTAGAACCAAGGGGGATTATCCATGGAACTTACCGCTGCCGCGCTGTCTCTCAACCAGATTTTTGCGGGCTATGATCTGGCTCTCCTGAGCCTGATGCACCGCCTCGCCGTATCCCTGGGTGTCGTGCTCACACCGCTGTGCAAGCTTGTGACGCTTCTGGGCGAAAAAGGCCTGATCTTCTTCCTGGCGTCCGTGGTGCTGATGCTCTTTCCCCGCACCCGCAGGGCGGGCGTGTGCATGTTCGGCGCCGTCTGCTGCGGCGCGCTGATCACCAACGTCATCCTCAAGGACGCTGTTGCAAGACCCCGGCCCTTCGAGACGGAGGCGCTCTACCGGGAGTTCTGGGCCTTCGTGGGCTCCCCGGCGGAGGACGGCTTCTCCTTCCCCTCCGGTCATGTGACCGCGGCCGCTGCGGGCATGGTCTCCCTCTGCCTGAGCCGCGGGAAAAAATGGGTTCTGCCCACGGTGCTCTGGGTGCTGCTGATGGCCTTCTCCCGCAACTATCTGATGGCTCACTACCCCTCCGACGTGCTCTGCGCCGCCGTGATCGGCACAGTATCGGCCTTCATCGCCTGGGGGATCACCGTGCTGATCTTCCGGCTGCTGGAAAAGTACGACAATTCTCCCTTCTGTGCCTTCGTGCTGGACTTTGACCCCCGCCTGCTCAGGCAAGCCAGCTACAGGGGCAAGCACTGAACCAGCGATATAACGCAATCCCCCGCCGGTGCGTACACCGGCGGGGGATTTGTGTTTGTGATACAGATAATTTCCAACCTGTTCACAGAGACGACGCTGCTTGATGCGCCCCCCCATTCTTTCTTTTTGGAGCTTGCCCAAAAAGAAAGAACGCGCCGCGCCCGGTGGAAGAAAGAAAAAGGCGCTTGCCAGAGTGGGCGACACAAGGTCTAAGCGTGGGTCGCCGCCGCCCGAACATTGGCATACCCTGTGCGCGCAGGTGTCCGCTGCCGCAATGGCGTACAGATCGCAGCACGCAGAAGCACGTCCCGGCGGCTCGGTCGAATCCGAAACCCGCGAGCCGCGGTTTGGAGCGGGCGGCTTTCTTTGTCAGGCGTACCGGGGAGCGGCAGCGGTATGCGGGAGAAGCCTCCACGCGTTCCTGCTTTAGCGGCGACCCCGGTTCTGCCCATAGACTCCACATTTCTGTGAGAGGTCAAGGGGGCACCTCCCCTTGTTGCCTTTCTTTGGCATCAAAAACCGTTTCTTTCCCCAACGGGAAAGAAATGGGTTTTGCTATACGCAGCTTGCCGCCTCTGAGCGGTCAAAAACAAAACCAATTATTTCAGCACTACGTTCTCTTTTCCCAGCATTTCCTCCAGCTCCAGAATCAGGCCCTCGTGCAGCAGGCATCGGGCGCCGATGCGCTTCTGCTCCCGCTCGCACCAGAGGATCATCTGCCCGTCGCCGGGGAACATGGTGAGGATCAGCTCAATGCGCTTCATGGCCGGATCATAGCGGGAGGGCAGCTTGACCCACAGCTTCTTCTCCTTTGGAGGCGGCTCCCTCGTTCCCAGCGCATTCAGGTCCGAGATGGGACGGATGCTGTCCACCATGAGCTGGGGTTCTTTCTCATCCCGCACGGAGATGCGGCCCCGGGCGATAATGGCGGCGTTGTTCTGGATATAACTGCCGCCGCTGTCCAACGCCCGCTGGAAGGCCATCAGCTCCATGCTGCCGGTGTCGTCCTCCAGCTGGATATAGGACATGAGGGTATTGTTCTTCGTGGTGCGGGTACGGAAGGACTCGATGCTGCCTGCCACGGTGACGATCTGGTTGTCCTGGAAGCGGCTGGGGCCGTCCTCGGCGGCAAAATCGCTCATGATCGCGCCGATGGGCACCGCGCCGATCTTCCGCACGGCCTCCCGGTACTCGTCCATGGGGTGGCCGGTGAGATAGAGGCCGGTGATCTCCTTCTCCATGGCCATGAGCTCCCGCCTGGAATACTCTTCCATCTCGGGGATGGGGATGCTGGCGGGGCTCGCCTCCTCTTCAAAGCCGCCGAAGAGATCCAGCTGACCGGAGATGTTGTCCCGGTTTTCCTGGGCAATGCTGTCGATAACGGGACCTGCCACCGAGATGAGCGCCCGGCGCTTATAGCCCATGGAGTCAAAGGCGCCGGAGCGGATCAGGTTCTCCACCGCGCGCCGGTTCAGCTCTTTCCCTGCCATGCGGCGGCAGAAATCCTCAAAGCTCTGGAATTTTCCGCCCTTCTCCCGCTCGGCCACCAGCTCCTCGATGGCGCCCCAGCCGATGCCCTTGATGGCCACCAGACCGAAGCGCAGGTTTTCGCCGTCCACGGTGAAGTTCGCGTCCGACAGATTCACGTCCGGCGGCAGGAGCCGGATGCCCATTTCCTTGCATTCGGCGATGTATTCGGAGACCTTGGTGGAGTTATCCAGGATGGAGGTCAGCAGTGCTGCCATGTATTCCTGCGGGTAATGCCGCTTCATATAGGCGGTGCGGTAGGTGACGAAGGCGTAGGACACCGCGTGGGCCTTGTTGAAGGCGTAGCTGGCAAAGTCCAGGATCTCGTCATAAATGCTGTTGGCCACGTCCTCCGGTACGCCGCGGGCCATAGCGCCCTCGATCCCGCGCTCGGCGTCGCCGTGGACGAAAGCCACACGCTCGGCGTCGATGACCTTGTGCTTCTTCTTGGACATGGCGCGGCGGATCATGTCCGCCTGGCCCAGGGAGAAGCCCGCCAGACGGCGGAAGATCTCGATGACCTGCTCCTGATAAACGATGCAGCCGTAGGTGACCTCCAGAATGGGCCGCAGCAGCTCGTGCTTGTACTGGATGCGCTCGGGATGGGCCGAGCACTCGATGAAGCGGGGGATGGAATCCATAGGGCCGGGGCGGTAGAGCGCGATAACGGCCGTGATGTCCTCGATGTTCTTCGGCTTGAGCTGGGTGCAGACGCCGGTGATGCCCGTGCTCTCCAGCTGGAACACGCCCTCGGTGCGGCCCTGGGAGAGCATCTCAAAGGTGGCCGGATCGTCCTCGGGGATGGTCTCCACCCGGAAGCCCGGCTCTTTTTTTCGCACAAGCTTGGCCGCGTCCTCCAGCACCGTCAGGTTTCGGAGTCCCAAAAAGTCCATTTTGAGAAGCCCCAGCTCCTCCAGGGTGGTCATGGGGTACTGGCAGACCACCGATTCGTCGTTCTTCGCCAGGGGCACATAGGTGTAGACAGGGTTTTCCGTGATGACCACGCCTGCGGCGTGGGTAGAGGCGTGGCGCGGCATGCCCTCCAGGGCACGGGCCACGTCGATCAGGCGTTTGAGCTTCTCGTCGCCCTCATAGAGCTCCTTGAGCGGCTTGGAGAGGCGCAGGGCCTCCTCGATGGTCATGTTCAGGGCCATGGGCACCTGCTTTGCCACCGTGTCGCACTCGCCGTAGCTCACGCCCAGGGCCCTGCCCACGTCACGGATGGCGCCGCGGGCGGCCATGGTGCCGAAGGTGACGATCTGGGCCACATGGTCCCGGCCGTAGAGGCGGTTGACGTACTCAATGACCTCGCCCCGGCGGTTGACGCAGAAGTCCACGTCGATATCCGGCATGCTCACGCGCTCGGGATTCAGAAAGCGCTCGAAGAAGAGGGAGTATTTGATGGGGTCCACGTCCGTAATGTGCAGGCAGTAGGACACCACGCTGCCCGCCGCGCTGCCGCGGCCGGGACCCACGGGGATGCCGTTTCGCTTGGCGTAGCCGATGAAGTCCGAGACGATGAGGAAGT